>JAEZNF010000196.1 GCA_023441845.1 Bacillota bacterium
CATACAACCTCTCCCGAGTCATTTATAAGGTCCTTGACAACCGGAAGGACTTTTTTTAGAGAAATAAAAGACACATCCATAACTGAAAAATCTTTCAGCTCTCCTATATCTGCAGGTTTTACATACCTGATATTTGTCCTTTCCATACAGGTTACCCGGCTGTCGTTCCTGAGTGACCAGGCAAGCTGTCCATAACCCACATCAACAGCAGTAACCGAAGCAGCGCCATTTTTCAACAGACAATCGGTAAAACCGCCTGTTGAAGCTCCTACATCAAGAACATTCCTGCCCTTTACATCTATTTCAAAATACTTTAATGCTTTTTCAAGTTTTAGTCCACCTCGACTCACATATGGATTTATATCCTCTTTAACAACTATATTGCAGTCCAGGCCAAACCTGGTTCCCGGCTTGTCTTCCTTTATATTATCCACATAGATAACTCCGGCCATTATTGCGCTTCTTGCCTTCTCCCTGCTTTCGAAATATCCCCTGCTTGTAAGCAGAACATCCAGTCTTTCCTTTTCCAATTGTTACCCTCCGTAAAACTTAATCAAAACCGCAAAGCTGCTTTTGTGATATCTATAAAAACCGTCACGAGAAATTACGGTATATAATACACCTGATTCCCATACAATAAATCTACTTCTTAAACATCTCCAATATCTCATTGACCAATGATTCAGGGTCCAGCCCGTATTTTTTAAACAAGTCATTCCTTGCCCCATGGTTTACACACTCATCAGGGAAACCAAAAATCCTGGTCTTAATGTTTATGCCTTTCCTGTTCACCATTTCCAGAACTCCACTCCCAAATCCTCCAATTGAAGAGTTGTCTTCAATAGTCACCACTTTTCCCGTCCTGGCCGCTGAAGTAAGGATAAGCTTTTCATCAAGCGGCTTGACAAACCGGGCGTTTATAACCTCAGCAGATATGCCCGACTTTTCAAGCATATCGGATACTAAAAGCGCTGTCTCGAGCATTACCCCAATTGATACTATGGTGATATCATTTCCTTTACGTATAGTAAGCCCCTGTCCCAATTTTAAAGGCAAGGGCTCGAAAAGCTTATCCTTTCCTCTTCCCCTTGGGTACCTGATTGCTATGGGGCCATTATGCTGATTTATCGCGTAATCCAGCATTCCCACATGCTCGCTGTGGTCACTTGGCGCCATTATAGTCATATTTGGTATGTGGCTTAAAAACGACAAATCGTACAGTCCCTGATGGGTTTCTCCATCCTCTCCAACTATACCTGCTCTGTCGATGGCAAATACGACATTCAGGTTCTGTAGAGCAACATCATGCAGTATCTGATCATATGCCCTCTGCAAAAATGAAGAGTATACGGCAAAAACCGGTTTTAAGCCATTTGCCGCCAAACCGGCAGCAAATGTTACGGCATGTTGTTCTGCAATTCCAACATCGAAAAATCTGTCGGGAAATCTCTTTGAGAATGCATCAAGTCCTGTACCCTGAGGCATGGCAGCTGTAATGGCAACAACTTTTTCATTTGTTTCAGCAGCTCTTATAAGCTCTTTGCCCAATATCTCCGAGTACCCGGCGCTTTTATTGGATAAAATCTCTCCGGTCTCAATCTCAAATGGCGAGATACCGTGAAAAACTTGCGGACTCTCCTCAGCATATGTATAGCCTTTACCCTTCTGGGTACATACATGTATCAAAACAGGCCCTTTAATAGTTTTTGCACGGGACAATACCCTGTTCAATTCTGTTATGTCATGTCCGTCTATAGGCCCTAAATATTTAAAACCAAGCTCTTCAAAAATCATCCCCGGGACTATCAGATACTTCACTGAGCCTTTAACAGCTCCAAGGGCTTTTGCCGCCCCTTTTCCGATAGCAGGTATCTTATTCAAAATCAAGTCCAGATCCTCTTTTACTTTAAAATACATGGGTTCCGTCCGGATTTTACTCAAATATCTGGAAAGACCCCCGACATTTTTTGATATGGACATCTCATTATCGTTCAAAATCACAATTATGTTGTTTGGGGACCTTCCTGCATCATTTAAAGCTTCAAATGCCATTCCACCGGTTAGTGCACCGTCACCTATAACCGCAATTACCGAATACTTTTCTTTTTTAATATCCCTGGCTTTTGCAATACCAAGCGCTGCAGAAATGGAAGTGCTGCTATGACCTGTGTTAAAGCTGTCATGAATGCTCTCATTCACCTTCGGAAATCCCGATATTCCATCCAACTGCCTTAATGTATCGAACTGCTCTTTTCTTCCTGTGATTATCTTATGGACATAAGACTGGTGTCCTACATCCCAGATTATCTTGTCGTTAGGTGTCTGAAACACAGTATGCAGAGCTAATGTCAATTCGACTACACCCAAATTTGAAGCCAGGTGGCCTCCGGTTTTAGATACCTTTTCAATAAGAAATTCCCGGACCTCTTGTGCCAGCTTTTCAAGTGAATTTATATCCAGTTTTTTTATATCATCCGGTGAGTTTATGTCTTTTAAAATGTTACTCACTAAGGTTTCATCCCTCTTTCAAATTAAACGTTGCAATTTTAAAAAACATTAATACGAGAAACAGGATTTAAGAAACTAACGCTTTCTTTTCCTGAACTTCCCGCCCAATAATCTTTTAAAACTTATTCTTCCAAACAAAAATTTTAATATTACACTTACCTTATATACTATATAATTACTATGCTTGATTGCAACTGTTTTTCCTATTGATTTTCCTCCAACTGTAAGTGAAGCTACCAGCCCTGTCAGAATAAATTCTATAATACTCGCGTCTTCTGACTGTGCAAGCTTAATAACTAAAAGCGCACTGGCCGAACCGCTTATAACCCCACATATATCACCAATAACATCATTGCAGACATTGGACACCTTATCTGCATTCCTGATAAGCCTTAATGCCTGCCTGGCACCATATAGCTTTCTTGAAGCCATTGCATGAAAAGGGGCCTCTTCAGCAGCAGTAACTGCAGTTCCTACCGTATCAAACAATATATTTATTACAATTATTATCAACAAAACCAAAAGGGCTATATAAACATTAACTCCTTCCATTATCTTAGAAGAAGCTACCATCATTGATGCAGACAATATAAATGAGAGTAAAAAAATCATCACTACCCATTTTTTACTGTTATTTTTCGTTCCCAGAAGATTTGGCCTGAATTTGATTTTTCTCTCGTCAACCGGGCGTTTCTCGTCCATTGCTACACTCCTAGCGATTTTGAACGTAATATAAAATGCACTTAATGCATTTATGTGCTGCTTAACAAAATAAACTTCAAGAAATTTATTTTGTTAAGCAGCACTAGTAGTATATATAAAAACAGGTGGTAATATATTGAGTAAATTTTGCGGCTTAGGTCAGGCAGGATTTCCCCGGAATCTACTGAAATGTCGCCAAATCAGCGGTTTCCCTTTAAATCTTCCGCCGCTGTGTTACCACAAGCCGGGCCTGAATACCACTAAGTCCACACTGCAATCCCCAACATACCTCATAACGAACAGTCTAGGGGTTTTAACCGACAGTCATTCCGCTACCTAGCCT
>JAEZNF010000197.1 GCA_023441845.1 Bacillota bacterium
CCATATACTTTATCAATTCTTGATTTTTCAACATTCAGCATCTTGCCCCATAATGCCAAAATAGCTTGGAATTTTCGGTCTCTTCCCTGTTTTGCAGAACCTCCTGCTGAATCTCCTTCAACTATATATATTTCACATTTTGATGCGTCCCTTTCCTGACAGTCTGCCAATTTTCCCGGAAGAGTGGTCGTTTCAAGAGCAGTTTTTCTTCTTGTCAATTCTCTTGCCTTCCTTGCAGCCTCTCTTGCCCGGGCAGCTGTTAAACACTTTTCTAAAACCATTTTAGATAATGAAGGATTTTCTTCTAGAAAATCTGTCAACTTTTCATTTATCACACTCTCAGTTAAACTTCTCATTTCACTGTTTCCCAATTTTGTCTTGGTCTGTCCTTCAAATTGAGGCTCACTCAATTTTACACTTATTACTGCAGTTAAACCTTCTCTAATGTCTTCTCCTGCCAAATTCTTATCATTCTCTTTTATATAATTATACTTTCTGGCATAGTCGTTAAATACTTTTGTTATTGCAGTCTTAAATCCTGTTAAATGAGTTCCACCTTCAGTTGTTGCAATATTGTTTGCAAAGCTGAATATATTTTCAACATATGTGTCATTATACTGCATTGCTATCTCTACTATTGAACTGTCTTTTGAACCTTCAAAATATATCGGCTTATGAAAAACTTCTTTAGTTTTATTTACATATTCTACAAAGGATATAATACCGCCCTCGTAATGTAAATTCTTTACCAATGGCTCTTCTGGCCTTTCATCTACTAATCTTATAGTTAATCCTTTATTTAAAAAGGCTAATTCTCTAAATCTAGTTAATAATATATCAAAATCAAAAACCAGTTCATCAAATACTTCCGGATCAGGTTTAAAAGTGGTCTTAGTACCTGTTTTATCAGTATTTCCTATTACCGTTAAAGATGTAGTAGTGTTTCCTCTTTCATATCTCTGTTTATATATATTTCCATCTCTATATACCTCTACTTCAAGGTATTCTGAAAGTGCATTAACAACTGAAGCACCAACACCATGTAGTCCTCCTGATACTGAATACCCCTCTCCTCCAAACTTTCCTCCGGCATGAAGTATTGTATGAACAACCTCCACTGTCGGTATACCCATTTTTGGATGTATTCCTGTAGGAATTCCACGTCCGTTATCTGTATTTGTTATAGAATTATCTTTATTTATTTTTATTTCTATTTCCGTACAATACCCTGCAAGTGCTTCATCAATACTATTATCCATTATTTCATATACAAGATGGTGAAGTCCCCTGCTTGAAGTACTTCCTATATACATTCCGGGTCTTTTACGAACTGCTTCCAATCCTTCTAAAACCTGAATCTGACTTTCATCATATGATGAATTTACTTTTGTATCATCTAACATTTTTTCCTCCATATTTCTATGTCAATTTATATAAATCAACAGTCAACTATATTTAAATCATACATTTGAAATAGCATCAATATACCCCGACCGCTTTTGTAATGTTACTGAAGAAATGGGCGAAAGGTATATCTTACTTTTCTTATCAATCTCAGTTATTATAAATGATTTTGGTAAGTCATTTGATATACTTTCTATAAAACCTTCTTCTTCCGCTATTTTTAAAAACTCTTTTGTGTCTTTAGATACTGTTGTAGATTCTATATCCATTATTGCAATTATATTTCTCATTGGCAGCACTACATCTCCACCTATATGCAAAAACATTTTCTTTCCTCCTGATTTCTTATAATGACCGGGAATTTTTATTTTTTCTTACATCACAAATTCTCACGATTATTTATTAAGGTGACAAAGCCTCTTTAAGTTTTTTCACAAGTACATTTTATAACAGTCTAAAATTTTATGCAAATCATTGCCTATAATATATATTATTAATATTTTTCAACTAACTATATTTCCTTCCTTAACATTTATATAGTTTGCGTATTCTCCAATTTCCTTTTCCAATATGTTTCTTTCAGTACATGTTATAAATACCTGTATTCCCATAAGATTTTTGAATAAATACTCCTGTCTTTTATTATCAAGTTCTGACATAACATCATCTAATAGAAGTACAGGACTTTCTCCTATTTCATCTTTTATTATATCTATTTCAGAAAGTTTTACTGATAATACTGCAGTCCTTTGCTGTCCCTGTGATCCATAATTCTTCAAACTTTGTTGGTTAACAAGATATTCATATTCATCTCTTTGTGGGCCTACTAAAGTAGTTTTCTTTAATATTTCCCTTCTCATTACACTCTGCAAGTTTCTTTTAAAAGCTTTTCTTATGCTGTTCAAATCACCATAATCTTCTATTCCGCTTATTGACGGAACATATTGTATTGAAAGTCTTTCCTGCCCGTTTGTTATCTTTAAATGATTTTCTTCCGCTCTTTTAGAGAGAATACCTACAAACTCTTTTCTTGCTTTTATAATCCTGGATCCCATGTCTGCTATACTTTGATTCCAAACTTCAAGGGTATCAACCAATGATTTTTTTAACTCCATTTCCTTTAACAAATTATTTCTCTGTGTCAAAACTTTAATGTACTGCTGTAAATCATAAAAATATGCCGGTCTCAGCTGACTCAATGCTATATCAATAAATCTCCTTCTTTCCGAAGGGCCTTCTTTTATCATAAGCATATCCTCCGGTGAAAACATCACAGCATTTAATTGTCCAATCAGACTAGCTATTCTTTTTAAAGGTATTTCGTTAACTCTTATTTTTCTCTTCTCTTCCCTGCTATATACTATTTCTATTTCTTTATGAGCTTCTCCCCTCAAAAAATCCAGTTTCACCGAATATGCATCTTTCCCAA
Organism: Bacillota bacterium; assembly: GCA_023441845.1. GTDB lineage: Bacteria > Bacillota > Clostridia > Acetivibrionales > DSM-2933 > JAEZNF01. Next base: position 2,834 of record JAEZNF010000197.1, read on the forward strand.
TTTTTATTAATTCAAAGTCTTTTGATGTCCTGTGTGATCTTGCCAATGAACACAGTATAATTGCCTCAAGTATGTTCGTCTTACCTTGTGCATTATCCCCATATATAACATTAATGTCCTTTTTAAATTCTATATTAACAGACTCATAATTTCTAAAATTCTTAAGATGCAGACTTCTAATATACAAAATTATACCCCCAGACGTTATTCAATCTGAAACGTCTTTCCGTTAACCTCTATTATATCATTAGCTCTAAGTTTTTTACCCCTTCTTATTTCTATTTCTCCGTTTACTTTAACTTCGCCTTCTCCAATTATTGTCTTAGCATCGGATCCGTTACCTACCATACCTACCCATTTAAGAAATTGATCCAGCTTTATAAATTCTGTTGTTATTTTTACTTTTTCCACAATATCACCCTTATAGAACATACGTTCTTAATTTATTTCCCTATTTTTTTAATTTTAAAATCATTCACTTTTTAATCTTACAGGTAATACCATATACGCATATTCTTCATTATCAATTGGTCTTATAGTGCTTGGACCTATATTTGAAGTAAAATACATATATACATTTTCATCTTCTATAACTTTCAGTGCCTCTATAAAATACCTTGGGTTAAATCCTATATCCATATTATTACCAGTCATTTCAATTCTTATTTCTTCTCTAACTGCACCAATTTCCGTACTTGATGATATTATTAATTTATCATCCTTTATACTGAACTTAACAGGATATTTCTTTTCTTCACTTGTTATTAGAGAAGCTCTTTCCAAACTTGAAAGAAACTCTTTAGTATTAATCAATACCTTTGTTTCGTGCTCTTTTGGTATAATATTTTTGTAATTTAAATATTCACCTTCAATCAATCTTGAAACTATTTTTACCTTTCCAAGGTCAAACATTATCTGACTTCTTGAAGCAAATATAGACATTTCATCTTCTACAGGCTGTACTATTTTTACTATTTCATTCAGTGTCTTACCAGGTACTATTACACTGAAATCATCAGTTTTCTTATCCAAACGGTTCTTTCTTAGAGCAAGCCTGAAACCGTCTATAGCAACAAAGCTAATTTCATCACTTTTACATTCTATCAATGAACCGGTCAGTATAAGTCTGTTATCGTCAATACCTACTGCAAAAACAGTTTCCCTAATCATATCCCTCACTGTTTTCTGTTTTATCAATAATGTGTTTTCTTTATCAATTGTCGGTATAGCCGGGTATCCTGCAGGTGATAATCCTTTAATTTCAAAATGGGAATTTTCACATTCTATTATAACCAACTCCGAATTTTTTACTTCTATTAGTGTTTCGGAGTTTGGGAGTCTCCTTACTATTTCACCCAGAACTTTTGAATTTATTACTATTGTCCCCTCTTCTCTTATGTCTGCTTCTACAATACACTCTATAGCAATTTCAAGATCATTTCCGGTAAGTTTAAAGGAGGAGTCTCGGGCTTCCAATAATATTCCTTCAAGTATTTGCATGGTACTTTTGTTTGATACTGCCTTCTGTACTATATTTATTCCTTCTAAAAGATTTTCCTTTGAGCATATAACTTTCATGGCAATTCCTCCTATAAAATATATTAAAGAATATATAGCACTAATAATAATAAGTGCTGTTGATTCTGTTAATAACGTTTAAGCAAGTTTAAATCTAAGCTTTTGAGGCTGTTTATAAATTGTATATAAGTAGGTCCGCTTTATCAACAGTTTAATTTATATTTAACTTAAATAAGTTTGTCCACAATAAGTTTTCCCCTTATACACAGATTCTGTTAATAATTTCTCATTCATATACAAAAATAGAAATGAGCATGTATGTATAAAGCTCACTTCTGTTATAATTTTATCCTAATAATTTGAACATGTATATATTTTTCTAATTACCTGAGATGTTTCTTTTAAGTTCACTCACAGCACGTCTTGTTTCAGGATTTGTCTCAATATCTTCGGTAATTTTATCGTATGCATGTATTACTGTTGTGTGATCTCTTCCTCCAAACTCATCGCCTATTTTTGGAAGAGACATATCAGTAAGCTCTCTGCATAAATACATGGCTATTTGTCTTGGATAGGAAATTTCCCTGTTTCTTTTCTTTGATTTAAATTCGTCTATACGTATGTTATAATAACGAGCTACAGTATCTTTTAT
>JAEZNF010000236.1 GCA_023441845.1 Bacillota bacterium
ATAGAACGGGTCGTAGTCTCCTTCAGGATACGCGACCTCAATTTTCGGCTCAACGAAAACTCCCGGCTGCGCCATGGGAAGTGAAATGCTGACCGTCTTACTCTTTTCGTCCCAGTCTACAGAAGCACCAAATGCTTCCGACACAAACCTTAACGGTACAAACGTCCTGTTCTGCACAATTATGGCAGGCTGATCCAACGTTTTCATTTCATCACCCTTGTACGCAAATGAATTGCCTATCTTGATTGTTATAATTGTCCGTATGCGCTTGATTGTGACTATTCTGAACTCTCCATCCCACTCAACAGTTGCACCGAGCTTTTCGGAAATTACTCTCAAAGGCACAAGCGTGCGGTTTGTTACAGGATCAATGAACGGGGCCGGAGTATAATTGACAACCGAGCCGTTAATTTTCAGAGTTACCGTATCAGATGCGGCTGCGTTAACTTTGATTAAAGCGACCGACATCAATATAAGCGCTATCAACATGACAGATATTTTTTTCATATTCAAATCCTCCCTTTTTTAAGGCAAAATAAAAAGACATAAAACCCTTTGTTCAAGGTGTTGATGTCTTCTCTCTTCTAACATAAGTGTCCGGACAACTGCCGTACTTCCGTTTATACCACTGCTGCAGAATCTTCGTCTGTATCATCGGCAAGAACTTTACCGGTTTTTTTCAATTTTCCTTCTATCTTTGAAATTTTGAATTCGTGCCTGTCAAGCTCTGCCTTCCCTACTTGATTTGAATGCTCTATAGCTTTAACTATTTCGTATATCTCATTCTGCCGGACTTCCATTACATCAAACTTGGAATCCAACTTTGTAAGCCTTGTATCTAAACTTTTAAGCTGCTCAAGAACTAATTTTTGAAATTCATTATTATCCATGCTTACTTCCCCATCTTACATTTTTTATAATATGTGAGTGCTTTTATTATATCCAAAATACTTAACAGAAGTCAAACAGAAATCAAAAATCTGGCAAACGGTATTATTCACTGTTTATAACCGCAGGATTGACCGAGCCAACGGGCATAAACATTAAAATAGCCCTATCAAGCTCCTCCGATTTATCCAATACATCCTTGCTTAAAAGGCTTTTACCCGACGCCAGAATTTTTTCCAATTCGGCTCTTCTTACCGAAATCAAATCCATTACCGCCTTAGCATCCATACTCATCCCCCCTTACTTCCATGAATCCAATACTTTGGAATCAAGCTCTTCATTATTCTCAACAACTCTTTCATTTCCGGCATTAGCGGTAAATATCGGTTTGCGGATTGCGGGAATATGCTCCTGAAGATTCCGCACACCGTTTCTTGCTATATCGTTTTCTATCAGGTATCTGATGCTATCCGATAAGTTTGATTGCATGTTGAGCCAATTGATTACCGATTCGTTTTCATCCCTCTTGGTAGCAACAGTAAAATTTTTGCCCGGTATGATTTCCCTTTTTTTAGCCATTTGCATCACCATTCATTTCAGACTTTTTTAACGCCTTGAATATGGCGCCTCTTGCGAAAATGTCCAGCCCGATTGTATTCAGCAGTGTTGCGTACCTTTCAAGAGCATACAGCAATTTTATTTCCCTCTCATTACACAGATCATCCAGCCTCGAAAATAAAAACTGCCTCATAAGTATGCTTCCGCCGCCGTAAACGGCGATAACATCAACCTCGTTTCTGATGCGGTTCAACTGGCCTGTAATGTGAGACATTATTTTCATTGCTTGCCTTTCCAGGGGTGTTTTGATTGTAGAAACGGCTTTCCCGTAATATTTATGATTTTTGTTTTTTAGTACGTCCGAGAAGAACTGCCGGGGGCTTTCCGGCAGATTAATCAGCCTGTTAAACTCGTTAATGGATTCTTCCAGCGCATGGCCCACACCGTTATAAGAGCCTTCTATGTGCTGGCTCAATATCCCCTGCCCTTCGGTAATGGGATATTCGGTAGTGCCGTCGCCTATATCCACATGAAGGACTCTTTTGCCGGAAAAATATTTGCCGTCGGCTTTAAGGTTGTACTTGCCGTTAAAGTCGGTGAAAAATTCCTTATCCATTGATTGAAGGGCGAATATGACAGGCGTGCCTTCAGGCACCACCTTCACGAAGTCGAATACAATCTCGGTATCCACCCTGGATGCGCCAAGGTGTACAGTGACAAAATGCTTATTCCCCATGAATTTATTCCGGAATACCAGGCTGTTTTCCTTTGTATGCTGCCGTACCGGGAGAGCCGTTGCCATGTCAACCCGTATTTCTATTTTATCCGGAAGCGCTTTTTCCTCCTCATATGCTTTCTTTACTGCACATGCGGCAATAACCGCCAGCGTATTCACTACCGGCAATTCGGATTCGGATTTCAGATCAACACCGACCTGCATGTTTTCCACTATTTCGCCGCTCCGCAGGGCAAATTCGCCTACCTTGTATATTGACGGCCTGCATGCCGGGGAGTTTACCGTTACAACCATCTGGTCATAAAGGTTATCCATAAACCCTTCCGCGCATTTGCTGTAATCGCTCCACGGAAGCTTATCGGCCTTACAGTTTACATTGGGCTGTGTTATCATACTCCCGTCAACCATAACGGCGTGTTCACTGTTGCCGTTATCGTTTCCAACCACAAAACAATACCTGACCATATATTTGACCTTCCTTTCGTTATTATTAACTGTTAAAAATTATTTCCCGGTAATAGTCACCAACATTTTTCAATAGTTGACGCAATTACCCTAAAGCCTTTATTTATCGGCATTCCATACTTTTCATACAGAAAAAGGAATCACATTTACTAACATTGGCTGATATTAAATAATAGTCCATCTAAAATTGTATTATTGGGGCTAAGCCCTTGAAATACGGCATTTGCAGGGCTTTTTCGCATTTTAAAGTTACTATTTTGAAATGTTAATCACTATTACCGGATAACATTTGCTCATATATACTCAATTGCGTTTTTGTTAAGAAACTTTGGAATAGTGCTTTGTTATTTCAGGGAAAACATCCTCAACGCTTTTGTCAAATAACTTCGCTATCAATAAGCACTCCGGGTAACTAAAGTCCCTTAAACCGTTTATTTTTTGCACAATAGTACTTTCAGACTTTCCTATTACCTTTTCAACATTCTTGTAAGTAAATCCATGCTCAACAATCAGGCCTTTAAGCTTACTACAGACAATATACTTCGGCATACACGCCCCCTCCTTTGTACTCATTCCGGTAATACACAGTTCAACAACACAGCCATGCCCGGGAGGATTCCCGGACATAATTTATTGTCGATACTGTAATTATCTTATAAGCGTTCATTCAGGCGCCCCGTTGACAGTGCTCTTTTCACGCCCCACTGCCAGGGAATACCCAGTCCAAAGAATCATATTCCTTGCATAGGCTAAGGTTCTGCCTCCTTATGTGCCTCCGGCTCTTATCCCGGCCCGCTGTATTATAGAGTACTTGCATAGACCTGGTAACAATTTGTTCAACCAGTAATCCCATGCTAAGTGCGGGAAGTATCGCTCCCATGAAAACCAAACAATCCGGTAAGTGACCGTACATTTTATTATGGCACTGCTCCGCTTTAAAGCATCACGGCAAAGTTCCTTTTAGGGCTGCCTTTTCATAGGACATATATGTAACTGGATATTTTCGCTATTCAATTAATCAATATTTTGTTGTCAAGGTTCATTTGGTGGCTTAATCCGGGGAATAATAAGGTTTATTTCCCGGATTAAGCCGCCAGAAAAACTTAGGTGACAGGCAACTACACCGATTATTTAATCATTAGTTTTCAAATTGATAACTTGACCTTCAAAAAAAATACCGTCTAGCGGTACATCAAGTATATTGGATATATTCTTGGCAAGTCCATAAGATAGTCTTCTTTTACCGTTTTCAAGATTGCAGTAATGCGGCTTTGATATTTTAAGACTATGCGCCATATCTTCTTGTGTAATTCCTTTTTCTTCCCGTATTTCTTTTAATGATTTCATATCGGTTACCTCTCTTAAGTTTTCATATTGATAACTTACAATATCATTTTAGTTTTCATTTTGAAAACTGTCAAGTATTTTTTTACATTTTGATAACTTGCTTTAAATGTTTTCAAATTGATAATATAATCATTATGCGAGGTGATATAATGGATTCAGCCCAGAACATGTTTGGAAACAGGCTTAAACAGCTACGTGAGCAAAAGGAAATGACCCAACAAGAGTTGGGGAAATTGTTTAACGTAAGCAAAACGGCTATTTCTCTGTACGAAAGTGGGAAAAGGTTTCCTGATCAGAGTATGCTTAATAAATTAGCTGAATATTTTAATGTTTCATTTGACTTTTTATTTGGGCGGAATGATGATGTTATATCCGGTTCTA
>JAEZNF010000267.1 GCA_023441845.1 Bacillota bacterium
GCATATACGTCACTATGGTCACCGAAGATGTTTAATGCATGTGAAGCAACAGTACGTGCAGATACGTGGAATACGCTCGGAAGTAATTCGCCGGCGATTTTGTACATATTAGGAATCATCAAAAGGAGACCCTGTGAAGCTGTGAATGTTGTAGTAAGAGCACCTGCGGCAAGAGAACCATGAACAGCTCCTGCAGCGCCGGCTTCGGACTGAAGCTCAACAACTTTAACCTGATTACCGAAAATATTGTTTCTGCCTGCAGCAGACCATTGATCAACAAAATCGGCCATCGGACTTGAAGGTGTAATTGGATAAATGGCAGCAACATCGGTGAATGCATACGACACATGTGCCGCGGCTGTATTGCCGTCCATTGCTTGTTTTGACCTTGACATATTTAATTGCCCCCTTGTTTATTTATATATACTAAGTATTAACATACTATTCAAGGCTACATTTTAACATTTTTCTACCGCTTTGTAAAGATTGTACTCACAATAATGTATACAAAGTACAATTCGAATTAAGCTTAGAAATCCTGCTCAATCCTTTCGAAAGAAATTATTTTAGTAAGGAGTAAATTTTTTTCGTCGGAGGAACAATTCAGATTCATATTGTTTATGTTTGTTATCATTGACAAAACATCCTTTTCGCGATCGACAATTATATATTTGATATCGTTTGGAGAGAGTTCGAGCTTAAATTCGGATTCAAATGATTTATTGAAAGATTCTGCCTTATCTTTATCAAGAAAAGTGTCAATAAACATATATGGCTTAAGCGACTTTTCAAGGATTTTGTTGTAATCCGGAATATATCTCCACTCACGCTCATCGTAAAATTTTACCTTGTCACCGTTAAAACCGCTGCCATCCCATATATTACCTTCGTATGGCTTTAAGTAAAATAGTAAAAACAGCAATTCATTTTTAATTGTATCTACATTTGCGTTGATTTCGCCATTTTCCCGGTGAGAGGTATTTGAAAAGGCTTTATTAAGGCACTCTTTAATTATACCGATTGTATTGGAATTTGGCAACTCATATAATACCGGATTTATCCCTTTTTTTTCGCCCCATTCCTTTGAAAGCCCGATGGCGTAGCAGCCGTATTTTGTCTTGTGAAAGCCCACCTGTGAGAGCGGAATGTCGCAGAAACAGACCATCGGAATGGCGAGCCGGGGTGACTGGGAGTTCCCGGCACCCGAAGGGTAATTGAAGTCAAAGTTCTCAAGGCAGCATTTCGGGTAAAAGCCATCGGAAATGATTTTTACAATATTATCAAAGCTCCTTGTAAAATGAAATAATGTATTTGCGCTGATTACATTGCTCATAGTTGCCTCCTTTTTATAATATATTGTGTCAAACGGCAAATTAAGATACCATATTGTTAGTACTTAATTTTATAAAGTCATCGGTTTATGGAGGCTGCAATGAAGAATAAAGACGACTTGTTTGTGAGTGCGGTAATTGTTGCTGCGGGAAGGGGTACCCGCATGAATATGGATAAAAATAAGATGTACGTGGAGGTATATGGTAAGCCGATTCTTGCAAGAACGGTTCAGGTCTTCCAGGACAGCGATTACATAGATGAAATAATCCTTGTGGTTAACAGCCGGGAACTTGTTTTATGCAAGCAGGATATAGTTGACTGTTACGGCCTGGATAAGGTAAAAACGCTTGTATGCGGAGGAGCGGAAAGGCAGAATTCGGTATACAACGGTATCCGTGAAGTTGATGAGAATTGCGGTATTTTGATTATACATGATGGAGCGAGGCCATTTGTCAGTGAAGACAATATAATAGACAGCATTGATGCTGCGGCCGAGTTTGGAGCTGCCAGTATTGCGGTTCCGGTCAAGGACACAATAAAATCAGCCGATACCGGCTGCTTTGCAAGGGAGACCCTTGATAGGAGCACCTTGTGGTCGATTCAAACCCCGCAGGCCTTTAAATATGACCTTATTAAGAGTGCTCACGAGAAGGCCGAGGAAGAGGGCTTTTTGGGTACCGATGATGCTGTGCTGGTGGAAAGATTGGGCTATAAAATGAAACTGGTTATGGGAAGCTACAATAATATAAAAATTACCACTAAAGAAGACCTGGCAATAGCAAAGGCTATTATTGACGATGATATATAGAAGGGCAATGAAGTAATTCGGGAAGGAGACACTTATGATAAAGATTGAGAAACTTACAAAAAAATTCGGGAATGTTACTGCTGTTGACAATCTCAGTTTGGAGATAAGGCAAGGTGAGATTTTTGGGCTTCTCGGCGAGAATGGGGCAGGTAAAACAACAACATTGAGAATGCTTGCTACCATGCTGACCCCATCATCAGGGACAGCTGCTATTTTTGGAATTGATGTTAAAAGCCAGCCTGAAAAGGTGAGAAGCAAAATCGGAATACTGTTCGGCGGGGAAAGCGGACTCTACGACAGGCTTACCGCAGCAGAAAATATAGCTTACTTCGGAGAACTCAACGATATAGACAAAAATACCATCGCCCAAAGGATAGAGTATTTTTCCCGTGTTTTCGGCATGGGGGAATATATGAACAGAAGGGCATCAAAATTATCCAAGGGTATGAAGCAGAAGGTCGCATTTGCCCGGTCTATTATTCATAACCCGGATGTAATGCTTTTTGACGAGCCTACATCAGGTCTTGACGTTACTGCTTCAAGAGAAGTCCATGATTTTATATACGACTGTAAAAAGAACGGAAAAACCATTGTTTTTTCAAGCCATACAATGAGCGAGGTTGAAAAGCTTTGTGACAGAATAGGTATAATTCATAAGGGAAGGCTTGTAGACGTGGGAACTCTGGACGGTCTTAAGGCAAAATACGGGAAATCCTGTATTGAAGAGATATTTATTGGATTGGTAGGTGGAAAAAGTGAGACTTAAGCATATCTGGATCGTATTTAAAAAGGAAGTAAAAGATATCAGCCGTGATAGAAGAACTCTTTTGGTAAGTATTATTGTCCCTATGCTGATAATCCCGCTTATAAATGCCTTTGTAGGCGGTGGAATCAGTAAACTTCAGAAGGATATATCCCAGAACATTACCGTTGCCCTGTCTGACAACTCGGATACCCCTGAAATAAGGGAATTTGTTAAAAATGAACTGCTTAGCGGCTATCAGGATATAAGGCTGATTGACGTTGATAATCCTCAGGAAGCGCTGAAAAAGGAAAAAGTGAGACTGGTACTTGAGATTGAGAACGGA
>JAEZNF010000268.1 GCA_023441845.1 Bacillota bacterium
TATTATGTTCAAACCATATTGGCGAGATAGATATGTTTTTAATTGGGATAAAGACCAAAAGGCTTATAAGGTATATGGCGAAAGAGGAGCTTTTTAAAAACCGCCTGGTTGCCGCATTCATAAGATGGCTTGGGGCTTTTCCCATTAAAAGGGGTAAGGCCGATGTAGAGTCTATAAAGACCGCATTCAAGCTTTTGGAGGATGGCCACATAATAGGAATATTCCCTGAAGGAACACGCATGAAAAAGAAAAAGGACCAGGCTGTTAAAGCGAAGCCCGGAGCTGCCATGTTTGCAGTAAAAGCGGGTGTGCCGGTAGTTCCTGTTGCAATAGAAGGTAATTACAAGCTGTTCAGTAAAATAAGAGTGGTATTCGGAAAGCCTTTTTACCTGGATGCCAATAAAGACAATAAATATACAAACGAAGAATTGACCCAAATGAGTGGAGAAATAATGAAAAAAGTATATTCTCTATTGGAGGATAAATAAATTGGAAATAATAGTAGCAGCAAGCGCTGGGTTTTGTTTTGGTGTTAATAAGGCAATAAATCAAATTTACAGTTTATTGGATAATGGAGATGAAAAAATTTATACAATAGGCCCCATTATTCATAACAGCCAGGTAGTGGAGTATCTCAGTTCAAAAGGTATCTTAGTTGTGGAGGACATAAATGAGATAACAGAAAAAGGCAATGTAGTTATAAGGACTCATGGGGTTATCCCGGAAGTATACATGGAATTGGATGAAAAAGGCTTAAGTTATACAGATGCCACATGTCCTTATGTAAAAAAGATACATAAATTGGTCAATGAGAAGTCAAATGAAGGCTATCAGGTAATAATTGTAGGTGATAAGGACCACCCGGAGGTTATAGGCATAAATGGATGGTGTAATAAAAAAGCAATTATAGTAAATAATGAAGAAGATGTTAATTCCATTAAATTCGGAAATAAAAAGGTGTGTGTTGTCGCACAAACTACCTTGACGAAGGAAAAGTGGGAAAATGTCATAAAACTTCTAAATAAAAAATTTGAAAATATAATAAAATTTGATACAATATGTAGTGCAACCAGTGATAGACAAACTGAGGCTGCAAAAGTTGCAAAAATAGTCGATATGATGTTGGTAGTAGGGGGAACTAGTAGTTCAAACACCCAAAAGTTATATGAAATTTGCAAGAAGCATTGCAAAGAAACATATAAAATCGAAACTTCCGGTGATATTCCGCCGGTAGATATAAAAAAAATCGAAAAAATTGGGATTACCGCAGGTGCATCAACACCGGAATGGGTAATCAAGGAGGTTATTTGTAAAATGGAAGAATTAAATAAACAGGGCAGCGAACTGAGTTTTAAGGAGGCTTTTGAAAGTTCACTAGTTACTCTGAATACCGGCGATATTGTAAAGGGGAAGATTATTGGGTTTAATAACTCAGAAGTTTTCGTAGACCTCGGCTTTAAGTCGGACGGAATAATAGCTATGGAAGAATTCACTGATGATGTTGATTTCAATCCGGCAGAGTCCATTAAGGTTGGGGAAGAAATTGAAGTATTTGTTGTAAGGGTAAATGACGGCGAAGGAAATGTTCAACTGTCAAAAAAGAAGATTGATTCTATAAAAGGTTGGGACAAGTTGGTTCAAGCCTATCAAAATAAAACACCTGTAAAAGTCAAAATTACAGAAATTGTTAAGGGCGGCGCTATCTCGGTTACCAGCGGAATAAAAATATTTATTCCTGCATCACAGATTAGTAACAGATTCGTTAAAGATCTTAACGAGTTTTCAAAACAGGTAATGGATATCAGAATAATTGAGTACAATGAGCAGAAAAAGAAGTTTGTCGGCTCTGCAAGGGTACTTCTCGAAGAAGAGAGAGCTTCTAAAGAAAATGAAATCTGGGGCAATATTGAAATAGGTAAGAAGTATACCGGTACGGTTAAAAACCTTATGGATTTCGGGGCTTTTGTTGATATCGGCGGTGTTGATGGCCTTATTCATCTTTCAGAGCTTTCATGGACAAAGGTTAAGCACCCGTCTCAAGTTCTGAAGTTGGGCGATAAGGTTGAAGTTACTGTTTTGGAATTTGACAGGGATAAGAAGAAAATCTCGCTTGGTTATAAAAAGGCTGAAGATAATCCGTGGAACAAGGCTGCCGGCACATTAAACGTTGGAGATATTGTAAAAGGTAAAGTTGTACGTCTTGTACCGTTTGGAGCGTTTGTTGAGCTTGAATCTACAGTAGATGGTCTTGTTCACATATCGCAGATATCCAATGACAGGATTGGAAAGCCATCAGATGTTTTAACTATCGGTCAGGAAGTTGAAGCAAAAATAATGGAATTAAATCTTGAAACCAAAAAAATCAGCCTGAGCATTAAGGAGGTTAATCCTATTCCGGCTCCTAAAAAGGCTGAAGCGGCTCAAGTTAAAGAAGCAAAGGAAGCTACTGAAGCTCCGGCTGAGGTTAAGGAAGAGGAAGTAATTCCTACAGAACATAAGGAAGAAATTCAAAATACTATAGGAGACCTTCTTGGAAAAATTGAATTAAGTGAAGAAGGTAAAAAAGAAGAATAATTATTAATAAGTATATAATTTCATTTTGTAGAAAAAGGGGAACGATTAATATGTTTCCTTTTTCTACACCTGATAAAAGTCAGATTCTCTTTTTATGATGCACGTTTTCCTGATATATTGAACGTGCGAAAGAGTTTTCATAAAGTGTTGCGCGTTCAATGAATCAAGGCATATGATTTTGCGAAAAAATAGAATTAGAAATGTAAAATGTTTTTCGAGAAACATATAGTAACACATCATTTTTTATGGTTAATTCAATTAAAAAAGAAAAATATATATACTTTAAAATATATTAATTTTGTGGTAATATCTTAAAAGAACAATATTTTTAAATCCTATATTATGGAGTGATAAGATGGAAAGAACACTGGTTATTTTAAAGCCTGATTCGGTTCAAAGAAAGCTTATTGGAGACATAATAACAAGATTTGAGAAAAAGAACCTTACCATTAAAGAAATGAAAATGATGAATATTGAAAAAGGCACGGCCAGTGAGCATTATGCACATGTTAAGGGTATGCCTTTTTTTGATAGTATGGTGGAATACATTACATCCGGTCCTGTTGTAGCTATTATACTTGAAGGAGAAAAGGCAATACAGTGTGTCAGAAATATGATTGGACGTACTAGTTCTTTTGATTCCGCTCCGGGCACAATAAGGGGCGATTTTGGCTCTCACAGCTTCCAAAATCTGATTCATGCATCTGACTCCGTTGAGAGTGCGGAGATTGAAATAAAACGTTTTTTTGACCATTAACGCGGTAAGATTGAAGATTTCCTATATTCCTTGAAAATTCAACTGATTTAAAAAGTACATATGCATTAAACAAATAACTAAAAAGGGGCGTTCATATATAATGCGTGATTATGAATGGTTCAAAGATCAGGTGTACAGGATTTCCGGGATAAACCTTTCATATTACAAGGAAAAGCAGATGAAAAGAAGAATCGATGCATTAATAAGCAAGCACGGCATAGCGGGCTATGAAAGCTTTATTGAGGTTATAAAGAATAATATAAATATGTACAATGAGTTCATAAATTATCTGACTATAAACGTTTCGGAGTTTTACAGGAATCCCGAACAGTGGGAAATCCTTAAGAATGATATTATACCGATGCTTTTAAAAGACGGACATAGTTTAAAGGTGTGGAGCGCGGCCTGTTCATCAGGTGATGAGCCGTATACTCTGGTTATGATTTTAAATAAATTTTTACCATTAAAAGATATTAAAATTATAGCCACCGATATTGACAAAGAAGTGCTGGAAAAGGCTAAAAAGGGCGTTTATACCGAAAAAAGCGTGGAAAACCTGCCCAAGGAATATATAAAGCAGTATTTTAACAGTGTACACAATATGTATGAAATAAAAAGTGAAGTAAAAAACTGTATCGAATTTAAGAATCACAATCTTCTTGCAGATGAGTATCCTAAAGGTATGGATCTTATAGTTTGCAGAAATGTGCTTATTTATTTTACCGAGGAGGCAAAGAATTTAATCTATACACAATTCAACGAGTCTTTAAAGCCTCAGGGAGTTTTATTTGTAGGAAACACTGAACAAATAATATTAGCAAACAAATATAACTTAAAAGCTATAAAAACATTTTTTTATGTTAAAGAAAATCAAACAATTTGAAGTAGAAACTAAAAAACAAAATGCTGAAAGATTAAATGTAATATTTTAAGTGATGGTGATAAAAAGAGTGATAACAAATACAATAAGTTCTAAGGCATTAAACCCTAGAACCATTGAATTTGCTTGGTGCGAGAGACGGGACTTGAACCCACACAACCTTGCGGCCACTAGAACCTGAATCTAGCGCGTCTGCCAATTCCGCCACTCTCGCATCTGAAACATTTGAAAAGCGCATTAACATTCTACTAAAAATCTTGTATAATTGCAAGTGGTAATTTAAAATATTTTTATATATTTTTTCTATTATGTAGGTAGGGAGAGATTTGTTATGAGAATTGACTGGTTTGAAAATGACAGGGTTATAAAAAACATTGACATTATTTTGGAAAAGTGTGCCAAACCTTTTAATGTTGAGATAATGAGTGTTGTTCTTTATGGCTCTAAAGCAAGAGGTGACCGTAATTCGCAAAACGATTATGAGTTTCTTATATTGGTAAATAACGATACCGAGCTTAAAAATTTCGTGAAATTTACTGAAACTATAAGGCTGGAGCTATTGAAGGAAAAGATTTTTCAGGTTAAAATACTTGTACATACTCCTGAAATATTTGAGGATTTGCTTTATAACGATAAGGTGGTTGGCACATTCCTGTATATTATCTGTAAGGAGAATATTATAATATATGATAAGTATGCTACTTTTATGTCCATAAAGGAAAGGCTTTCGGTTAACAATGTAAAGAAGGAAGAGGACTTTTTGATGCAATGTGTTGAATTCGCAAAAATGCTTGGCTCCGAAAAATGGGAGCGTAAATGGGAAAAGACTTTGATACAGTTTCAATATATGAAAAGAAGAAGAGAAATGTAATTGTTTTGCCAAAAAAGACAGGGTAAAATTCTTTTTTTTGGAACAAAATAATAAAATAATATTAAAAGATCTGGGAGGCATTTTTTTTGAATACTAAATTGAATGAA
>JAEZNF010000309.1 GCA_023441845.1 Bacillota bacterium
ATAAATGACGCCTCTCCAATGATGTCCACAGTTACGCTACCAATAATGGATTTAATAACATTAAAATCTTTTTCATCCCGTAGCAATTTCTGAATGCTACGATAGGCAATTTTATTGTTCGCGATTAATATTGACAAAATTTCCGCTTTGTATGATGGCACAAGCTTCGTTTTGCTTCTGTTTTTATAACGTTTATACAAAAAGTCAACGAGTAATAAATAGTCAGAAGGACGCAACTTATTTTTTATAGATTTAACTAAAACACTATTTAAGTATTGAAATACTTCCTCTGATTTAAGGTAATCAAATATACATTTAAAAACTTTTGCCGGTATTTTTCTTGTATAATTCTCAAGATATCTACCTATGTTATCAATCAAATTAACGTTATGCGGAAGAAGCCCAACTAGTTTACAGGCTAACCTTGAATCAGAACGAGCATTCGCCAGATAAATTTTGAATTTTGTTTCATCTAAAATTTGGTAGTTTTTTATTAACTTGTAAATAGTCGAATTAACCTTGTCTTGTTTTTGATCTATCTTGACCTCATAATCTAAGCCGCTTATATTCTTGATTTCATTTTCAACATCTTCTATCTGATGGATATCTATTTTAGAAGTCTGTGGGTAAAGTCCTATTTGCTTACAATAGTAATCCAAAATTGATAGCGCCTTCTGTAATTTTACTGGATTTTTCGACATTAGCTTTATGTCGTCCACATATCTAAAATACATCACATCATCCTTGATAATTTTGTGTTCTGCTTTTTCATCAATGTAAGACAAAATTAATTCAGATAGTAGTCCTGAGGCAAGCGGCCCTTGGGGTATACCATTAGTCTTAATTATATTAGTGTTTGTTGACATTCTTTTTAAGAATTCAAGTAATCCATCAATAAAATCGCCATCAAATTTTAATATCCGTAGAAATTGCCGGATTATCTCATGATCGATGCTATCATAAAATGATGTCAAATCAAAAGATGCGGCATACATATAGCCTTGTTTGTACAAAGCCTTAATAGCTGAGTTTAATGCTCTATACCCATTATCCCATTTTTTATAAAACCATATACTTCTTTTGCCAGCATAAATATTACTGTACACAGTTTTATAATGTCGATACTTAATTTTATCATTTAAAGCTTCTGCAATTATATTAATATATGCCTGATACACAACCTGATCTTCGACCGGAATCAGTGTATATGGTCTAAGAATACCGGATTTCTTTGGTGAATAAACTTTTGAAGGCACACCTATAATATAAATCCCGTTTTTTAATCTATACTTCAGATACTTTATATTCTCATCTGCTGCCATGTTATATGCACTATAAGCCTCACGAAAATAACTTTTATATCTATAATCCGGATTTGATAAAATCCATCTCCATGCTCGCATTAAATTGTCTTTCGCATACATTCTTTTATATTCATTCATACGTTTCACCAACTATCTACAAGAAAATTACTCGGAAAACTCAATACAATTATAAGAAATGTGATATATCCGCAAATTAGCTACCCTTAAAAACTTATACCAATGCACAGAATACTTTTTATTTCAATTAACTTTTATTGGCTTTCTGTTCGAAAATTAACTTCCAACTCCTCATTAGATTCCGTCTACGATAAACAAACCAACATTATGAATCGCCTGCTTCATATTTAACACTAACACACTTATCCTACTGATAAATGCTTATTTAGAAGTAACCTTTCTTCCACTCCATTTTTATACACAAACAACAGCCTACCTCTGTCAAACACAGGCTCTGCCCTATGTATCACCCTATGATGATTTGGACAGATGATTATTTGATTTGCCGCATCATTATTTATAGAAACCACAAAAGGATTAATATGATGCGATTCAACAATATGAGCATCATATCTTTTGCCGAAGTTGTCGCCGCATATCTGGCATTTGTACTCATATAGCATTTTAAGGTTGTCCCCTATAGCCCTGTTTAACTTCCTTATCTTTGCTAATTGTTGAATTGTTTCTATTGATACTGTTGAATCTGTAACAGGATAATTAACAGATGCTTCATAACCCTGTTCATCTTCATGTAATAAAAGGCTTCTTGCTTCTGCTAATTCAGGCTTAGTGATACACTCTAAAACATATGTATCCTCATATTCCGTTGTATATATTGCCAAGAATTCCTTATTCTCTTCCTGAATCTGAAAATACCGTCTTTGTCCATCCTTCAGTGTGCTCCTCTGCTCAAGAAGGTATCTATATGTATTCGCAAAGCTCCTTCTGAGTTTATCAGCTATTTCGCTGTTTGGATTATACCTGATCTGCAGAATATCCTTGTGATTGGGGTATCTTATTTCATTGAACTTTTGATTAACAAGTTTCACCTTATATGAAACCCCATCCAGCACAAGAAATATGTCCTTTGATTCACCACGGCTGATAAATTTCTTAATATTATTATGGAAGATGACCTGAATATCGAGAGGTATACTCAATCCTTGGTTCAGTAAAGACCAATCCACTTCTTTTTTGTAGACATAACAATCGCTGAGCATCTTTTCCCTCTACTCCCCTTTCTCCATCATATATCTCCCATAATACTCCTCCAGCTTCTTGTCGCAGTGCATCTTGATCCAGGCGATATCATCTTTCGTAAGCTTTTTAAACACGTACTTACTAAACTCAACAAATTCAATCTCGCGGGATCTCTTCATAAACCGCATATCTTCGAACCTTTTGAATGGATTGGCAAAAATATTCCTCTCTGCATCCTTACGCGTAAATCCGTCTTTGCAATATATACTGGACCTCTTCTCAACAAAAAGGCCCTTATCTTTCCGGTCACCATAGAAGTTAATAAAATAGTCAACTATATCTTCGATACGCACCCTGCCGCTTTCGTCAACATGTTCAAACATAGCCTTCAGGAGGACAGGCTTATATGAAAAGCTCATATCCATAGTCTTTACCATTTCCATGAACTTGTCTTTCATATTGGCTGCTGTTATAAGCTCCCATCCAAATTCGGCGGCATATTTTCGAACAGTGTCTTCCCTGAAATACTTGAAACTTCGTTTGTCTCCTACAGGAACCTCTAGGTCGGGCTTTACCATTCCTTCCCGGATATATCTTTCAACAGTTTCGGTCTGAACATCTACCATCCTGACAAACTCAAGCTGCGATATCATGTCTTTAGCTTCATCCTGCCAGTTAAAAAGGTTAATCAGTTCATAATCTGCAACATCAATCGGTAAGTCCAGCCAAATCTCAGGCTTTTCACCTCTGGAAAACAAATCCGCGTCAAGTTCCAGTTGCTTCTTTGGTGCCAGCACCATCTGCCCCGGTCTGTACTCCTTGATATTCAACAATCTATGAATAGAGTATGGAGCATTGAATAGGCTGGCATTATAGATAAAGTCAAAGACCATAAGATATTCCTTGCCTTCACATTTGCGCATTCCCCTGCCAAGCTGCTGTATATACAGAGTCTTGGACATTGTAGGTCTGGCCATAAAGAGCACTTCTGTCCTGGGGCTGTCCCAGCCTTCATTCAAGAGGTCGCATGCACACAATACATTTATGCTGCCATTTTCATACTCATCAAGAATTCTGGCTCTTTCAGTGTTCTTCAGATTCCCTGAAAC
>JAEZNF010000333.1 GCA_023441845.1 Bacillota bacterium
ACCACGCACCTCATCCAGTACTTTATAAGGATAATTATATATAATAAATTTTATATATTCAACACTCATTTTCTTTTATGTTCATTTTTTTTATATTCAAATTAACCTATTTACAATTACTATTTAGCCGCATTTTCACAAGGTACAGTTTTCGGCAATAATCTTCTCTACCAGTTCGGCAAACTTCTTTTCTACATTCTTAGCTGTATTGATTACCTCCATGTGGTTTAACGGCTGGTTTAAAATACCTGCGGCCATATTGGTAATACATGAAATTCCCATCACTCTTATACCGGCATGTCTTGCTGCTATAACCTCAGGCACTGTAGACATTCCTACGGCATCTGCACCTAAAATACCGAGAGCTCTTATTTCAGCAGGCGTTTCATACATTGGCCCCTGCATAAAAGCGTACACACCTTCCTTTATTTCAATCCCGGTATCCTTTGCCGCTGCTTTTGCCAGCCTTATCCAGTCACCGTCATAAACTTCGCTCATATCGGGAAATCGAAGCCCGAATTCGTTTAAATTTTTTCCTCTCAAAGGAGAAGGGCCAAAAAAGCTGATATGATCCCTTATAAGCATAAGATCTCCCGGTTTGAACCCCTTATTTATTCCGCCGGCTGCATTTGTCACAATAAGTTTATCAATACCCAAAAGCTTAAACACACGTATAGCAAAAATCACCTGCGACACATCATATCCCTCGTAATAGTGAAACCTGCCTTTCATAGCCAACACATGCTTACCGGCTACAGTGCCAAGCACCAGCTTGCCCGAATGGCCTTCTACAGTAGTTACCGGGAAATTCGGTATTTCATTATAACCGATTTCTGTTACATTATCCATTTTATCAACAAATGTACCAAGCCCGGAACCCAGGACAATACCTACGGAAGCTTTTAGGCCTACCCTTGTCTTTATGTAATCGGCAGATTCAGAAGCCTTTTTCAATATATCATCCATCGGAATACCTCCACATATTCATTTTTCTTTATTATTATAACATCTATAGATACTGTTTACACATAATTTGGTATAATGAATTATACCAGACTGTACGTGGGAATACTTATAAAAAGAAGGAGGATTTGACATGAAAGTTATAGTAACGGACAAAATGGCTGAAGACGGAATAATTTATCTTCGGGAGAAAGGCTTTGAGGTTGATGCTAAATTTGGGATTGCGCCGGACGATCTTCTTGAAGTAATAGGTGATTATGATGCAATAATTGTACGAAGTGCTACAAAAGTAACGGCAGAAGTAATTGAAAAAGGAAAAAATCTTAAGGTAGCCGGACGTGCAGGTAACGGTATTGACAACATAGATGTAGCAGCGTGCACAAAAAACGGAGTAACGGTAGTAAATACTCCCGAGGGCAATATAATGGCAGCTGCCGAGATGGCTGTTGCATTGGCCTTCAGCCTATTCAGGAATATACCGCAGGCTTATATGGCCGCTAAGAATAATGACTTTAGAAGAAGCAAATTCGTAGGAGCCGAGCTGGACGGTAAAACCGCAGGTATCGTAGGCCTTGGCAGGATAGGCTCTATTGTTGCTTCAAAGCTCAAGGGATGTAATATGAAGGTCATAGGATACGATCCTTTTATCACCGAAGAGAGAGCAAAAGCTCTGGGTATTGAAAAATGTGAAACGCTTGAAGAGCTCTTGAAAAATTCGGACCTCATCTCCTTACATATACCCAAATCTGCTGAAAGCCAGAATCTAATAGGTGAAAAGGAACTGAAAATATGTAAAAAGGGTGTCCGCATTGTAAACGCTGCCCGGGGTGGTATTATCAACGAAAAAGCCCTGTATGATGCCGTAAAGGAAGGCCACGTCGCAGGCGCAGCCCTTGATGTACTGGAAAAGGAACCGAATTTTACAAAAAAGCCCGAGGAGCAGGATTACAAGAACCCCCTTTTGGAACTTGACAATGTCGTTATAGTGCCCCATCTCGGCGCATCAACCGAGGAAGCCAACTATAATGTCAGCATAGGTGTTGCAAGGCTTATTGAAGGAGTGCTTAACGGCGAAGTTGTTCCTGCTGTCAATATGCCGCCTTTAAAGAACAGCAATCTGGCTGAGTTAAAGCCATATTTGGAGTTGTCCGAAATCCTCGGCAAAATTTATTATCAGGCAGAAAAGGATACCGTTCAGAGTATAGAAATTATCTACAGCGGCGACCTTGCCGAAAAGGAAACAAAGGTTTTATCACTCTCTGTATTGAAGGGTTTTCTTGAAAGCATTGCAAATGAAAGGGTCAACTATATTAATGCTGAGTATATGGCAAAAAACAGGGGCGTCCAGCTTATAGAAAGCAAAAACTCACACCTTGACAAATATACCAACCTTATCACAGTTAAATTTGTGACTGCTGCCAGGGAATTAAGCATATCAGGAACAATCTTCGCAAAAGAAGAAATACGTATTGTGGATTTCTTCGGCTACAAGCTTGATTTTGAGCCTACTCAATACGTTTTGGCGATTCAGAATATAGATAAACCCGGCATAATCGGTAGAATAGGCACTTTTCTCGGCCAAAGCGGCATTAATATAGCAGCTGCACAGTGGAGCCGGAATAGGAAAGGCGAAAAAGCTGTCGCGTTTATAAGTATCGACGGCGAAGCAGACAATGATGTTCTTGAGAATTTGAGGAAAATTGATGGTGTACTGAAGGTCTCCATGTTAACATTTTAAGGACCACCTAAATAAATTATGAAGTGCTTTTTAAAACCGGTATTTTATTAAAAACAACTTAGTTCGGCTTAAAATGTTATAAGCTTACTATATATACGGAACTCTAAAATCAAATTTACTTCGGCCTGCAAAATCCCAACTTCCGGGTTTTTCTGCCTCAGAATAAATCAAGGTATAGAGTTTGTTATCTTTAGCTGTAATAAGCCATAAACTAAACAAAGCAAAAAAAATGACATCTTAATATAAAGCAGGTTCGCAATGCATCACCTTTTACTTGTTTAAATGCGTTACGAACCTGCTGCAGTTTTATTAATCGTTTCTTATTCTCCTGCATTCCATATAAAAGCGCTTTTCTTCTGCTTCTCCCATTGAAAATGTTTTCTTTGGAAGAGCGCCGTCAAGTATTACCGTTTTAAACAGGTCGCACTTGTCCATATCCGGCAGGTAAAAACCGATATTTCCTTCCTTTGAAGCTAATGAATCTACAACATCTTTTCCATGAATATAGTCAATCTTGACATTGCTTTCATCCTTTATGAGTTTGTCAAAAAAACACTGGAGCGTTCCTACTACCAGGTTACAC
>JAEZNF010000361.1 GCA_023441845.1 Bacillota bacterium
TAACTACCCTTGGCAAAAAGATTGAACTTCTTGAGGAAACGTCTTTGAAATATATCTATTTTGATGAGTTTGACGAGCATTTTTCAAGAATGGACCCTGAGGATTTTGTAAGAAGTATCCTGGTTGATAAACTGAAAATTAAACTTGCGGTGGCAGGCTTTGACTATAGATTCGGCTATAAAGGCAGCGGTGATGTTAACCTTTTAAGAGAGCTGGGGGAAGAATTCAATTTTAAAGTTATTGTTATACCGCCAATAAAGGTTGAAAATGAAATTGTCAGCAGTACGCTTATTAGAAACAGCATAATAAAGGGAAATATGGATAAGGTTTTTGAATTACTGGGAAGGCATTTTTCAATAACCGGTGAAGTAAGGAGCGGAAGACGGGTAGGAAGAACCATCGGCTTTCCGACGGCCAATGTTTTACCTGAGGAATACCTGGTTTTGCCGCGTGAAGGGGTATATATTACAAAAACCCTGATAAACGGCAAAATGTATAACAGCATAACCAATATAGGCAAAAATCCTACTTTTAAAGATGTTGATAAACTCACTGTTGAGACCCATATATTAGATTTCACAAGAGATATATACGGTAAGAAAATTGAGGTGTTTTTCATATCAAAAATGAGGAAGGAAAAGAAATTCGAGAGCAAAGAGGAATTGGCAGAACAGATTAATACAGATATTAAAGAAGCCAGGATTTTTTTTAAAAGTATATGAAATCATAACCCTAAAATTACTTGAAAACTGGATTATATTAAAGCGTTCCGCGAGCTATCTTTCTTACAGACTGCCTTTCAATAAGGTTTGCAGCCAAAAGAAGCTTTTCTTTAGGATTTGTTGAATTATTAATACGGTAAAGCAATTTTTGTATGGCTCTTATTCCCATCAGCTCTTTGGATACATTCAACGTAGTGAGTTGGGGTAAGAAATTTTGAGCAGTATCGATGTTATCAAATCCAACTACCGAAATGTCATCGGGAACAGAGTACCCCATAGACTGAATAGCTCTTATGAAAGCCAGGGCTTCCATATCGTTGCAGCAAAAGATAGCCGATGGCAGAGAGGTTTTCGTTTTCAACTCATTTACAACACATTCCAGGCCATTGTTTACAATAACTCCAAGACATTTATCTGTCCAAAGTAAATTTTTCTTTACTAAAATACCATTAGTGTCCAGCGCTTTAAGATAACCCTGGAACCTGTCAAAGAAACTTATTGATGCGTTTATATCACCTGAGAATGCTATATCGGTATGCCCCGAATTTATTAAATACTCTGTGGCGGCAAACCCTCCACATTGATTATCGCTAAGTATTGTATCAGTATAAATATCATCATAGTAATGGTCTATCATAACAACAGGCAGTTTATAGGCTAAAAGAGTTTTTAGATTAGATTTTGAAATTCTTCCAAGTGTAATAATACCGGCAATATTACCATCTTTAACACAGGCAGGGACTTCGAAATTTTGGGACGAATCGTCATAAATATGCAAAAAAACATTCAAATTATTCCTTTTGGCTTCAGATTCCACTCCCAATTGTATTAATGAAAAAAAACCTGTGGAATCGAAAGTGCTTTTGGACTGAAGCAGGCAAATGTTTTTTAAGACCACTTTTTTACTGCCGGTCTTTTTACTGTCCTTTTTATATTTATATCCAAGCTCTTTAGCAGTCTCAAAAACTGATTTACGCGTTTTTTGGCTAATGCCCGGCATATTTCGAAAAACAAGAGAAACAGTATTTTTTGTAACGCCAAGCTTGTTGGCGATGTCTTCCATGCTTATTTTATTTGACATATATCCCTCCAAAATCGGACTCCCAAATATTATAGCATAAAACAAGGTTTTATGAACAAAAATATTGGTATAATAGACATAACATTTACGAAATAAATTTTTTAAAAGAATTCTTTACTATATTGAACGTGCAACACTTTATGATAATACTTTCGCGTGTTCAATATACCTTACAGACCGCAGCTAAAATATCTAAATTCGGTTTACAATTCGTGAATATTCAAGTTATAATAGTTATGGCATTATTACGGCGCGTTTAGAGACGTAAGCTGTTACAAACTTTTGAAAGGATATTGTAAATTATATGCCGGACAGTACACTAAAAACACCGGGGAAAATATACGAAAGTAACAGGCGGCAGATGGCATTTTTGCTCTCAGCCTTTGTTTTACTTATTATCTGTGCGGTTTTCTCAAGTCTTCACTATAAAAAAATATGGGTAGGAAATGACATAACCTGGATATCATGGGTACTGGGCATGGTATGTGTCCTTATGGCATTTTTGCCCTTTAAAAGACCTTCTATAACAACAACGGAATTTTATATTCTAAACAGGAAAAGCCTGGCTTTTTTTGTATTCTTAACGCTCCTCTTCTTTATATCGCACATCTGGAATTGGGGAACAGCTCCGTGGAATCATAACGGTCTCTTCGACGATGCAGCGTGGGATATATATTTTGCAGAAAACAAGATACTTAACGGTGAGTACTTTCAACCGGTTTTTCCGGACCCTAATGCAAGAGAGGTAATATTCCACTATTACATAATTCCGTTTTTCAAGATGTTCGGATTTAATATTATGGTATTCAATATATCACTTCTTATTCTGAGCTTTGTGACATTTATTTTCATGAGCCTTTTAATTCAAAGACTTTTTAAGAATTACGGCATTACATTCATATGTGCTCTTATATTTAATTTTTTGCCTCTTCAGTTTATACATACATTTGTTGGACACAGGTACGCTATTTCCGTACCTTTGATGTTATCTGCCCTGTACTTTTTGCATACAGGATTTACAAAGAATTCATATTTTAGAATATCCTTAAGTGCCGTACTTACAGGATTATGCGTTGCATGTGCCACCATGGGAAAGCAGTATCTGGAGGCATTATTGGGAACTGCCGTACTATTGATAATTTTTAGCTTTAAGAAATCAGTCAATAAAAGTAATTTTAATAAGGCGGCAATATTTGCTTTCGGAACCTTCGTTACATTGATGCCGCTTATAATATACATCTTGTTTTTTAAAGATCAATATCTTGGTATAGAGAGCCTTTATATAAACAAGTTTAAGGAGACTTTCAATACCCAGGGCTTTAATGGAATAATGTCAAACTATGTTCTAAGGATGAAGGACTGTTTAATAGGAAAAACTCCTGAAAAGTGGTTTTTACCGGATTATCCCATGATCCAGGTAAGTTACTTTATATTTCTTATTCCTGGGCTATTTATTGCGTTTTTCAGAAAACAGTTTATTTATCCGGTTGTTGTGCTTCTAGCGTCATTTGGGGCTTTTTTGGCCGGATATACCGATTACAGGGTGTTGCACTCAAGTCCGTTCTGGGTTATAAC
>JAEZNF010000370.1 GCA_023441845.1 Bacillota bacterium
GGATAAAACTCATGCCTTCTTCGATAAGCATGGCGGCAAAGCTGTCATTTTATCAAGGTTTTTTCCCATTATCCGTACAATTGCACCTTTTGTAGCCGGTGCAGGTAAAATGAATTTTGCCCGTTATACCATATATAACGTTATAGGTGGTCTTTGCTGGATCACAGCATTCATAATGTTAGGATATTTCTTTGGCAACATGCCGGCGGTCAAGGATAATTTTACTTTTGTAATCATCGGTATTGTGGTTGTAACAACTTTACCGGCTTTTATAACCTTCATTAAAGGTCGTAAATCCAAAAAGTAATTTCGGCCAGGACACCTGTGCTGAATGCTATGTCATACATAAAACCTAAGCTTGCCTACCGGGCTTACTTTATTGGTATTATATGGCTACAAGAACAGAGTTTGCAGCTATAATAGTGAAAGTTATTGATCTAATAAAAAAACACCTTTTGTCCGATTTCCTTTCGGGAAATGGCCCTAAAAAACAAGACAGCGGCAAAACGCCACTGCCTTGTTTTTTAGTATTTATAATAACAAAGTGTTTTATATTCTGTTAACTCCGCTCTTCTTTGCAGCTTCTGCAACAGCAGCTGCTACGGTAGCGCCAACTCTTTGATCAAATGGAGCCGGGATAACGAAATCCGGATTTAACTCTTCATCAGAAACAAGTGATGCAATTGCTTTAGCTGCTGCAATTTTCATCTCATCATTTATATCGCTTGCTCTTACATCCAGAGTGCCCCTGAAAAGTCCAGGGAAAGCAAGAACGTTATTAATCTGGTTCGGGAAGTCCGAACGGCCTGTTCCTACTACGCTTGCACCGGCTTCCTTAGCTTCATCAGGCATAATCTCAGGTGTTGGGTTTGCCATAGCAAAAATAATCGGATCCTTAGCCATGGTTTTAACCATTTCCTTAGTAAGCATTCCTGCTGCAGATACACCGATAAATACGTCAGCGCCAACTATTACATCTTTAAGAAGGCCCTTCTTCTTATGAAGATTAGAAATTTTAGCCATCTCTGCTTTTTCTGCATTCAGGTTGTCCCTGCCTTCATAGATAGCACCTTTTGTATCACAGAGAATAACCTTCTGAAGTCCCATTGACATTAGAAGCCTTGTAATAGCTATACCTGCAGCTCCGGAACCGTTTACAACAACTTCTATATCTTTTATATCCTTCTTGGCAAGCTTCAACGCGTTAAGCATTGCTGCAAGTGTAACAATAGCTGTACCGTGCTGGTCATCATGGAAAATCGGAATATCACATTCCTCTTTCAAGCGTCTTTCAATTTCAAAACACCTGGGAGCGGAAATATCTTCGAGGTTTATTCCGCCAAAGCTTCCAGCCAGCAATTTAACAGTATTTACTATATCGTCAACACTCTTTGAGCGTATGCAAAGCGGAAATGCATCTACATCGCCAAAGGTTTTGAACAATACACATTTTCCTTCCATAACAGGCATTCCGGCTTCCGGTCCTATATCTCCCAGGCCAAGAACCGCAGTACCGTCTGTAACAACAGCAACCAGATTCCATCTTCTTGTTAATTGGTATGAAAGATCAACGTCCTTCTGGATAGCCAGACAGGGCTCTGCAACACCTGGTGTATAAGCCAGTGAAAGATCCTGTTTTGTTTTAACGGGAACTGAGCTGATAACCTCAATTTTTCCCTTCCATTCTCCATGAAGTTTTAATGATTCTTTTCTGTAATCCATCTTATTTCGCTCCTTATATTTATAATAATTACATATCTTTCACTTCTTTAAGGATGCTCTTTAATTGCTCTGATGAGTATTTCAATGCTGTCAGCTCTTCATCAGTCAGTTTTATATCGACAATACTCTTGACACCATTTGCATTAACTATTGCAGGAAGGCTCAGCGCAACATCTTCAATTCCGTAGTTGCCTTTTATTACTGAGCTTACTGTTCTTATAGTATTCTGGTTTTTAAGCAGAGATTCAAGAATGGTATTGATTGCGACAGCAATTGCATAATAAGTCGCACCTTTTCTCTTAATGATTTCAGCACCTGCACCTTTTACATTCTCCATGATAGCAGCTATATCAGCGTCAGAAACATTGTATGCCGGATCATTAAAGTATTCCCTTATATTTCTACCGGCAATATGTGTTGCACTCCAAATCGGCAACTGCGTATCACCGTGTTCACCAATAATATAGCCGTGAACATTTCTTACGTCTACATCAAATTTTTCACTTAAAAGATACCTGAATCTGGAGCTATCCAGTACTGTACCTGTTCCTAATACCCTACCATAAGGCAGCCCTGACCATTGTGCAATTTTGTAAGTGATAATATCTACCGGATTTGATACCACAAGGATTACTCCACGGGTATAGTACTTCATGACATTTTGTGTAATTTCTTTTACAATTGCTACATTCTTCTTTGCAAGGTCAATACGTGTTTCTCCTGGCTTTCTGTTTGCTCCTGCAGTAATAATTATTGCGTCGCAGTCAGCACAATCGGAATAATCTCCGTCATAAACCTTCATTTGACCTAGGAATGACAATCCATGATTAATGTCCATAGCTTCACCTGCAGCCTTATCCTTAAAAACATCAATCAGGACCATTTCATTAACCATTTGATTCAGTGACAAGGCAAATGCTGCAGATGCCCCTACGAAACCTGTTCCAATAATTGCGATTTTTGATCTGTTGTTACTCATTTTTAATCCCTTTCCTTCAATGGTTTTTCACATTTACTTCGTTATTTTTATTTTCTAACCACCCTTTGGTGTCTTCTTGAACTTTACTTTGACCCCTGTATAGGTCAGAATAAATCCCGGAACTTAGATAGCAATTATTTCATACCACTTTTTAGCATACTTCAACCGTATATAACTAGATAGTCTAATTATAAGAATATCTTATGCAAAAATAGTCGAAATTAATATTCGTCTATTCCCTCAAAAAGAATAACAAATATTCTCTTTGTTATCAAGAATTTTTTCACACCTTTGTGATTATTTTAACAGCAGTGTTTACATAGAATGCAGAAGTGCAAAATAATATTTATCTCGGCCAATTCAATCCTGAATGTGTATCTTCGGAAAACCATATGCCCGGTAGTTCTTAAATATATACTATTCTTCTTGACAAGTTTGTTATCTTAGCAAACTTTCATCTTAAAAGCCTTATAGCTCTAGCGTTACAATGCACTTTTCCAGAAGATATAATCAGTATTTTTATCAGCAATTTTCATACTTGGAAGCTTTTCAAGCTTCCAAGTATGAAATGGTTTTTATTCCAGATTCAGATGCTTCATTTTTCAATTCTTGTATAGTGCTTAATCAAACATCCAATTTGAAAAAATCTTGCTGCGAACTCTTTAAACCATAGAGATTCACTAATTTTCAAGTGACGTAATTTGAAAAATCACTACTAAATAACAAATCAAAATCAGTTTGAATATGCAGTCAGCGCTCTCTTCAAATGTGAAGTTTTTGAAAAACTGCAGAACCAAAAGTAGAAATCGATTCTTACTTAAGAGATAAAATATGAATTTTTATATCTGCCGATATACGTACCTAATCTTATTGTTTCAAATCACTGACCTTATCAATATCCCAATAATTGCTTATTTACGAATATTAAGACCCTTACAATAATAATTTAGAACACTATATCGGATATTGCAATCCTGTGCTTCCTTGTGCAAATCCCCTGCCAATCCCTGTAACTTCAGCGGAAAACTCCACTATATAGGTCCATTCCATAGGAATACCCTCCTCATGATGCCGCTTTGTAGTAGATTATATCAAAAACAAAAATAAATTTGTATAGTATTCGACATTTTTTTTAAAAAATTTTCTAAAAAAATTTTTTTTAAATTCTCCATGTAAAAAACACCTCACAAATCACTATTTTGTTTAGACTTTCTATACGGTCAGGAAATGCTAATTAATGCCAAAAGGAATGTTCTATTCCGACTTATGCCAATGGACATTCCTTTTAAGCTATGAACAAAAAAATATTTATTTACAGTTAAGGAGTGTTCTTTCCTTATTAATTACTTTTTATCATTTTCTTTATCTTTTTGTCTTATTTCTACTCTTCGAATTTTACCGCTGATTGTTTTAGGAAGTTCATTAACAAATTCTATTATTCTCGGGTATTTGTATGGTGCTGTAACTTTCTTCACATGATTTTGCAGCTCTTTTTTTAACTTTTCATCCGGCTTCCAGCCCTTAGCCAGGACAATAGTAGCTTTTACAACCTGCCCTCTGACAGGGTCCGGTGCTGACGTAACAGCACATTCCAGAACGGAAGGATGTTCCTGAAGTGCGCTTTCGACTTCAAACGGCCCAATTCTATAACCGGAGCACTTTATAACATCATCGGACCTTCCTACAAACCAGAAATACCCGTCTTCATCCTTCCAGGCTATATCACCGGTATTGTAAATGCCGTTATTCCATACTTTTACTGTAGCAGCCTCATCACGGTAATATTCCTTGAATAGTCCCGGAGGAAGCCCAGTATCAAGGCCCTTAATTACAATATTGCCTTCCACTCCCGCAGGACAGGAAAGGCCCTCTTCGTTAACAATGTCAATATTGTACAGAGGAGAAGGTTTACCCATTGAACCGGGCTTCGGAGTTATCCATTCAAAATTCGCACAGAGGACCGAAGTTTCCGTCTGCCCAAATCCCTCAATTATCTCAAGCCCTGTTGCTTGTTTAAACTGTGAAAAAACTTCCGGATTTAAGGGTTCGCCTGCCGTACATGCCATTTTTATGCTTGAAAGGTCATAGTGTGAAAGGTCTTCTTTTATAAAGTACCTGTAAATTGTGGGTGGCGCGCAAAATGACGTTATCTTATACTTTTCAACCATTCTTAAAAGGTTTTCGGATACAAACTTATCCATATCATATACAAAAATGCTTACACCACAGATCCATTGACCGTAGATTTTACCCCATCCGCATTTTGCCCAGCCCGATTCTGCAACAGTCAGATGGAGGCCATCTTCATCAAGCCGTTGCCAATAGTGGGCTGTTACAATATGTCCTATCGGATGAATAAAATCATGAAGTACAATTTTAGGCATGCCCGTAGTACCTGACGTAAAATACATAAGCATAGGATCTTCTCCGCCTGCAGCATCTTTTCCCTCAGGGCGGTTCCATTCACATGATGCTTTCTCAAGTTCGGAATCGAAATTGATCCAGTTTGGCCGGTTTGTATTATCTACAAGCGCCTTATACATTACTGTAGGCGAGTACGGAAGAGCTTCCTCAATAAATTTTGTGATCTCTTCCTCGGAAACCGAAACTATCATTTTTACTGAAGCGGCATTGCATCTGTATACAATATCCTTCTTAGTCAACTGGACAGTTGCAGGGACCGATATCGCCCCTACCTTCTGCAATCCCAATGTACAAATCCAGTATTGCCAGCGTCTTTTAAGCATAAGCATTACTACATCGCCCTTTACTATACCTGTTGACTTAAAAAAGTTGGCAGCTTTATCACTTAATCTTTTCAACTCACCAAAAGATATTAACTTCTCCTCCGAATGGTCATTACACCAAACAAGAGCGGTCTTATCGGGTTTTTTTGATGCCCATGCATCTATTACATCATAGGCAAAGTTGAAGTTTTCAGGTACTATGACCCGGTAGTTTTCTTTGAAATCCTCGTATGATTCAAATTTTTCCCTTGGTAGAAATTTCTCAAGCATTCGGTATATACCCCCTTAAAATATCAGACTGCGTCACTTCAATTCTCATGAAGTATTACAGTAATAAACTTTGCGCTTTTATTGTCAAGTGCTACCTGTCCGTGCGGTATTGCAGGATCAAAGTATATTGAATCACCCTTTGACATTTCAATTTCATTTCCGCCCAGAATGATTTTAACTCTGCCTTCAATTACATAATTGAACTCCTGGCCCGGATGTGTAACCAGGCTTATGTTTCTGCTATCCTCCGGCTCAACCGTTACCAGAAGAGGTTCCACCTTCTTGTGAATAAAGTTAAACGCAAGACTCTGGAAGTTATAGCCCTTATACCTTTCAACCTCTATCCCCTCACCGCTTTTTACATAAGAGTAATTATGAAGCTTCGGTGATTTTCCGGTGAGAATATCGGTAAGCTCTACGTTAAACAATTTTGCCATCTCATAAAGCACACTTATAGGAATGTCTTTGCCGTCTTTCTCATATTGAGCATACACATCCAAAGGTATTCCAAGCTTTTGCGCACTCACTTCCCGAGTCAGCTCACAAGCCTCTCTTATTTCTTTGATACGTTCGGAAATACTTTTTAAACTTTCTGACATGTTTTATACCCCCTGGTTTTAAGACTTTAATTTAGTAGCCTTTATTCATACCTTCCATGCCGGGAGTTGAGCCAACATCCCTTCTGCCGCCTTCTTTGCCGCTTTCTCATCCAACCCCTGTGTCCTTACTATAAATCCTGTCATGGACTCCAGCTTTTCCTCATATGACTGCATAGTGCCATCAGGCCTTGCACAATGAATACAGTAGTCCTTTTTCCCGTCTCCCATGGCAAAATCCGCCGGGGTTTTCATCGGCATTCCGCAAGCTATACATATCTTCATTCTAAACCTCTCCTTTACTTAGTTCAATTAAATTTATATAATATTCTGTCAATTGTTTGCCATACCTCTCCAAAACCAGGCCTCCGGGTGCAAACATATCACCGTTGACCAAATAGTAATGGACTAATCCTATCCATGTATTGAACAGCAGATCAACAGGCATGGTACGTATTATCGAAGCCTTCATTTCCTTCTCGGCAACCTGGGAAATATGAAATGATATCGCAGACTGGATCATAATCAAAGTATTACGGGCACTTTCATTTATAAGGTGTGCTTCCGAAACCAACCTTGTGTAAAAGGCCTCATTCTCACTCAATCCTTTCAAGTGAGCCTCTAAGACATCCTTCATCCCACAGTCGCTGTCAACCAACTCATGAAGCCTGCCTGAAATACGCATACCAAATTCCTTGATTACTTCGTTTAAAAGAATTTCCCGCGTTGGGAAATGTGCAAATACCGTCCCGTGTGATACTTTTGCCGCACTTGCTATATCACATGTGCGCGTGACGCTTATCCCATATCTCGCAAATTGATTAATTGCCTCCTCAATAATACGCTTCCTTGTTTTATTTTTTTGCTGCTGTCTCTGCGACTCCGGCATTTAATTGACTCCTAACTCATTGAGTTTTAACTCATTATAATATATCACAGATTCTTTGTCAACAAATGTTAATCTGTTTTTATTAGAATTTGCCACAATTCTACCAAGACTTTCAAACTCCCAATATTATATAATATCAATAACTGTATAGATAATCCAAAATTAATTATTAAAAATAATTTAGCACGACTAAAAAACAAAATAGCGTTCGTATACATATTATATATACTTTTAAGGACATACTGTTCGGTAACTTACCTGCTGAATAAAAGGTTCGGGGTAGTAGAGGCCCAGGATGCACAGGCAAGCAATGGAGCGAAGCGGAATGACCAGTCCCTCTCGCCTTTTGCCGGTTTTCCCTTCGGGAAATGGCCACATAAAAACTTATGAAGTAAGGGTTATTGAATTCTACGAAAGGGGAGGGTTATAATCCAGGTTTGTTTATAAAAGTTGTTTATTTCAAGCACAAAGAATTTTAATTTTTAAGGGGGATTCCGTATGAAAAAATTCATCTCCGGGTTTGTAACAGCTGCAATGCTTCTTGCCGCTGTAGCATCGCCCGTACTGAAGAGCGATGTATATGCCGCGGGGTATAAAGTTACCGGTTATGTAAAACCAAATGTAACTTCTACCAACAGCGAAATCAAAAAGAATTTTAAGGTAGAAATTGTTGAAGTCGGAAAAAGCGTACTTACTGACGCCAATGGGTACTTTGAAATCTCCGATGTTGAAGAAAGAACGTCGGGTTATACTTTAAAGATCAGCAAAACCTCTTACCTGACACGTCAAATTAAAAATGTTGCTGTTAAAGGTACTGTAATTGTCGGTTCCTCCTCTTCACCTGTAGAAATATGGGCAGGCGACATTGCAGAGGATAATGCAATTAACTTTACCGATATAGTGCGAATTGCAGGTTCCTTCAATACCTCTAAAGGCAGCGCTAATTATAAAGCTGAGTACGACATAAACATGAACGGCGCAATCAGTATGGATGATATAATGCTTGTTGCATCTAATTTTAATAAAACTGTCAATAATTATTCCACTATAACTCCTACTACCATACCTTCCTCAATAACATCACCTACTGCGACACCTACAAAGTCGCCTACCCCAACACCGACAACCTCGGTTAATCCTTCGGATGCATGGGAATTAAACAAGGGTACAATAACTCTTGGCAGTTCAATAAGCTATACGGGTACAGGTATTTCTGTCAGCGGTTCTACTGTCAAAATCACGGCAGGCGGTGACCACACAGTTACAGGAACACTATCAAACGGTATGATTTTAGTTGACACTACCGAAAGAGTCAAATTAAGATTAAGTAATGCAAGTATAACCAACTCAACCGGCCCTGCAATTTATGCAAAAAATGCCGATAAGCTGTTTATCACTCTGGATAAGGGCACTACCAATACACTTGCCGATGGACAATCATATAGTGACCAAACACTTAAAGCAGCGTTATTCAGTAATGATGACCTGGAGATAAAAGGCAGCGGAACTTTGAATATTACAGGAAATTTCAAGCATGCAATTTGCAGCGATGATGATATCAATATTGAAAATGGTATTATTAATGTTAAATCTGCAAAAAAAGACGGAATCCATGCCAACGGATCAATTGATATTACGGGCGGAACATTGGATATTACTGCAACTGTAGATGCTATCCAAAATGAAGATCAAGAAGGAATAACCATTGATGATGGTAAATTAACTCTTTCTGCAGGTGATCAAGCTATAAGATCAAAGACCGGGAAAAAAGTTGCCGGCGGAATAACAATTAATGGCGGAACCATAAACATTACAAAATCCAGAGAAGGTATTTCAGCCGAATTAATTACTATAAACGGCGGAACAACATCTATTATAGCATCTGACGATTGTACTAATGCTACCATGGGCAGTCGTACAGATAGAGACGATGGAAGTCTGTTATTAATTAGTGGCGGATCAGTATATGCAAGTTCAGCAAACGGAGACGCTTTGGACTCCAATGGCTCAATAACAATTGCAGGTGGTACGGTTGTAGTTTCAGGGCCTCAAGGAATGCCTAATGTACCTATTGACAGCAACGGTACGTTTACAGTAACGGGCGGAACAGTATTGGCTACAGGTCCAAGTATGATGATGGCACAATATCCCACCGGAGCATCCGCACAATATTCACTGGCTGTAGGCCTTTCATCTACGCAAGCTGCAAATTCAGCTGTTTGTATAAAGGATTCAACCGGAAAAGTACTCCTTATCACTAAACCTGTTCGTAATTATGTGAATATAGTTTTCTCTTCACCTGAACTTAAAAACGGTTCTACATATACAGTTTCTTACGGTGGAACTGTTTCAGGCGGTACCAATGTGAACGGAGTAATAACCGGAGGTACATATAGCGGTGGTTCATCAACAAATGTAACAATTAACAAATCTCCAACAACCACAGTTAACTGGAGCGGCGGCTGGGGAGGCGGCTGGGGAGGCTTCTAAGGTTAATAAACTGCCTTTATAAAAAAATTGACTGATTTTAATAAATGCTTAAAATGAAAAATCTCCATCCAGGCATGATAATTTCCATAATCACAGCCTTGATGGAGATTTTCATATTACAGCTTATTGGTTTCCATACTATTTATGGCTCTAATAGCCGGTTAGTCTCCATATACTATTACGGCTAACACAAAATCACTTTTTATCCTGTATATTCGTCAACGAAAGCATATTGTTCATGTTCATTCTGCTGTTCTTCACCTTGTCCATTACTTTTTTGATATATGCATTTAACTTTTCCAGGAAAACCTCCTCGGTGGTTTCCATGTTTTCTATCATACCAAGTCCCTTCTCCCAACTGGCAGTCAGCGAAGGATTCAAAAGTTCCCTGGCCGTATACCGTACCAGTTGGACAATCAACTCTCCTTTTGGTGCGGGCGTCACAATCTGCGTTTTACCGTGTATATTTATATAACCGATTTCCTTAAGCTTTTTAATAATACCCGCACGCGTGGCTGACGTGCCAATACCGCAAGTTTTTATCTGCTGCCTTAACTCCTCGTTTTCAATAAACTTACCTGCCTTTTCCATCGTGATAATCAGAGAACCGTCAGTATATCTTGACGGCGGCTTGGTTTCCTTCTCTTCGAGCTCAAGATCGGTAATCTTACACTTCTCTTTTTTTACAAGTTTATGAATTGGAGAATCCGTTATCTCTTCCTCACCCTTCGGTAAACTGACCTCGTAGACCTCTTTCCAGCCGGCTTCTTTTAATGTTTTGGCATTGGTCACAAATATTTCTCCGCAAATTTCTGTTTCCACCCTCGTGGTGTTATACTCTGCAGGCGGATAAAAAGCAGCAAGGAACCTCTTTACTATTAGGTTGTAGATAGCCTTTGTGTCTTCATCGAGCTTACTTAAATCTGTAGTTACATATGTCGGTATAATTGCGTAGTGGTCTGTAACCTTCCCGTCATCCACGTACCGTTTGGTTCCCTTATCTATCTTAAGCTTTCCGAATTCCTTGATCCGCTTTACATGTTCCTTAAATGCCGCATTACCGAATAACCCGTTCAATACCCTGGGCAATTCATCTACAACATCTGTCGAAATAACTCTGCTGTCGGTCCTTGGGTAGGAAATCATTTTTTTCTCATACAGGCTCTGGGCTATCTCAAGGGTTTTGTCTACAGGAATCTTGAACTTCTTGTTTGCCTCAGACTGAAGTTCTGCAAGGTTAAACAGCAGCGGGGGCTGCTCGGCCTTTGTCTTAACCTCTACCTTTTTGACGTTAGCTTCATTGTCCTTAAGCTTCTCTATAATTTCAAGCGCCTCTTCCTTGCTTATATATTTCTCATCCTCATCCGCTTCTTCCCCGGACTTTTTGCCGCTTTTTTTCTTCTGCTGCCACTTGCCTTTATACGCGATATTATTATCCGCTGATAAAAAGCTGCCCTGTATTCCATAGCGGATTTTAGGAACAAAGTTTCTGATTTCTTCTTCCCTCTCGACTATAAGCCCTAAAACACAAGTCATAACCCTACCTATGGCTATAACCGTTGATTTGTTCTCTTTAAGAAGGTTGGATATGGTCCTTCCGTATTGGCACGTATATATTCTGCTGAAATTCATTCCAAAAAGCCAATCCTCTTTAGCCCTGCTGTATGCGGATTTTGCAAGCGAATCGTAGTCAGCCAGATCCTTTGCTTCATCTATTCCTTTTTTTATGGCGTCCTCGGTCTGCGAGGAAATCCATACCCTTTTTGCCGGTTTGCTGCTTCCGCTCTGATTATACACAAGCCTGAAAATATATTCACCCTCACGGCCGCTGTCGGTGCATGCGTAAATCATATCTACATCATCTCTGAGCATCAGGGACTTAATAACCTCATACTGCTTTGAAACTCCCCTGTCTTCAATAACAACATATTTATATTCATCCGGAATTATGGGAAGGTGTTCTACCTTCCATTCCTTATATATAGGATTGTAAGCATCAGGATAAGCCATTGTGATTAAATGCCCGAAGCACCATGATACAATAGCTTTATCCGACTGGGCAAAGCCTCTTGCCCTGTCACTTTTTGAAATCTGCAGCCCAAGCACACCTGCAAAGCTCGCAGCTACAGAAGGTTTTTCAGTAAGATATAATTTTTTACCCAAAATTATCTCCTCAATATTTTATGTTTAATATTAAACTATAACGGTTTATAATTATAAATAAAGTGGTGGTTATTTTCAAGTAGCACATGCTGGTTTAATTAACATACGCACTTGTTCTGGAATTACTTTTAAACAAATGATATAATAATAGCATCTTACTATAACAAAGGACGGTTCCAATGAAAAACAGTTTTAATGATCTGGGTATCACGCCTCCCATTTTAAAGGCCCTGGAAGAAATGAATTTTAAAACACCCACGGAAGTTCAGAGCAAGGCAATTCCCCACATTTTGAATCAAAAAGACCTCATCGTGAAGTCTAAAACCGGCAGTGGAAAGACGGCGGTTTTTGGAGTTTCGATTCTACAGATGACCGACCCCAAAGCTGAAGAACCGCAAGGGCTAATTCTAACACCTACAAGGGAGCTCGCCGTACAAGTATCCAATGATCTAAAAAAAATGTCAAAGCATCTTCATCACAAAATAACGGCTGTATACGGTCAACATAACATAAATTCTGAAGTACAGGATATGAAAAAAGGTGCATCCATTATTACCGGAACACCCGGCCGGGTATATGA
>JAEZNF010000565.1 GCA_023441845.1 Bacillota bacterium
TGTAAACTCCCCTCATTGTCACGGTACAACTTCAAACAGTAAACCAACTGCCTAAAAACCTGACTAAAATCAAACAACTCAAATACAAGTTCTTTTTGATACTCAAATTTCGATTTTTCAAGTTCATTCCCACCGGGCTGATTCTTTGAGACATCCAGTGAAAAATTCCTAACCGTTGTGTCACTGATGATGCTTCTTGCCGTCAATTTGGAACCGAGCACCAACCCGTCAAGGGTCTTACAGCGGCTTAGCGCCACATAAACCTGTCCATGTGCAAAAGCTGCGTTTGCATCAATAATGGCTTTTTCAAAAGTCAACCCCTGACTCTTGTGTATGGTAATTGCCCATGCAAGCTTCAATGGATACTGAGTGAACGTCCCCACAACTTCCTCCTGTATTTCTTCGGTTTGTTCGTTGATGGAGAATTTGCAATTATGCCATTCGGTTTGTTCCACAATAATGCTGTCCTCATTTTCAGTACACTTCACATGGATCCTGTCTCCGTCTATTTTCTCTACTACTCCAATTTTGCCGTTATAAAACAGTTTTTCACGGGAGACATCATTTTTAACGAACATAACCTGAGCTCCTTCTTTCAAGACAAGCTCATAATCGGTAGGATATGAATACTCCGGGAAATCGCCCTGCGTATTAGCCGTAAAACGGTATTCCTTGTCATTGATTTGCACAAGTTTTCTTTCATTGATTGATTGCGCCTGATGGTTGTGTGTTGTCAGAATGATATAGCCATCCGGCGTATTCCCGGCAAAATCCGGATCGTACCTTTTGTTGAGTTCATTAAATGTATCTGCGTCAACTTTATTATCACGTATCTTATTGAGTATATCTATGAACATGCTGTCTTTTTGTCTATAGATATGCTCCAATTCAATACTGACATATTGAGTCTTAATCAAAGCTCTGCTACTAAAAAAGTATATGGAACGGTACCATTCCTTTAAGATATTCCATTCATCCTCTTTGACTACAGGTGCCAATTGCTGGATATCCCCTATCATAAGCAATTGTACTCCTCCAAACGGCTTTTTCCTGTCTCTGAATCTTCTGAGTACATCATCTATCGCGTCAAGCACATCAGCACGCACCATACTGATTTCATCTATCACAAGCAGGTCCAGGCTTCGAATGATATTAAGTTTGTCTCTGGAAAATTTCTGTATATTTCTATTCTCTCTGCCGTCTTCATCGCTTTGAACAGGAACAAAAGGCCCGAAAGGCAGCTGAAAAAACGAATGAATGGTCATACCTCCTGCATTTACAGCTGCTACTCCCGTAGGAGCCAAAACAATCATGCGTTTTGGAGATACTTTTTTTAAGTTGTGTAAAAATGTAGTTTTCCCTGTACCGGCTTTCCCGGTCAGAAATATATTGCGATTGGTGTATTGAACAAAATTGAAAGCTATCTCCAGCTTGGGATTGTCAACTTTTTCAGGTACTCCTCCTTTTATATCCATATCAACCAACTCCTAAAGATAATTCTCATAACATATCCAATGATAAGAAAAATGAAATTATAAACACTTGCATATT
Source organism: Bacillota bacterium (assembly GCA_023441845.1). Classification (GTDB taxonomy): domain Bacteria; phylum Bacillota; class Clostridia; order Acetivibrionales; family DSM-2933; genus JAEZNF01. The sequence continues at coordinate 1,552 of JAEZNF010000565.1, forward strand.
ATACTATATATCGGCTTCAGGTGGTATACATATTTGATAAACCGGGTCTTTACTACAAAGTGTTCCCACAAAAGATTTCAAATACGCAGATAATTGAATTCAGTAAAATCAGACCAAACTTTGATAAAAGATGTACAACCGCATTTCATTCCTTGCATCTGCCGGAACATCAATAAAAAATAAGCATCTACCGTTTGATAGATGCACACGTTGTTTATTTTATTGTATTAACACTATACCTTTCCTCTTGCCTCATAAATAAACTTATCAGGTTTTATTTATTTCCTATAGACCGGGTTTTAACGCACGGCGACCAGACTCCCTTTATTTCCTTCTATAATTTCATTTAAGATTATTTCGGAGATTACGGAAATCTTTTGACCGCGTAATAAATACAACGCCCACCGGTTTTTTTAAGTATAGCCGCCGCAAGCTCCTGTGCCATCAATGAATCTATTTGGATAAGTGATGTTGTTAAACCGCCAAAACTTAGTGATAATAGAGAAGGAATGATTTGGCAATATTGCAAGGGGGAAGGATCAAGCTCTGTTACATATCATTTTTCACACTAAAAATTATTTTTAAGGTGTAACATTCCACTCCTTTGATACGAACAAATGATAAGAAACCTTACCTTAAGAAAAGGAGGTGTACGATGAGACCTGAGAAAGAACACAAAAATGACTGCTCTTTTGATGATATGGAGTCATTTGAAGCAATTGTCCTGAAATATCGTGAAAATTCAATAAATTTTGCCAGGAGGTATATTAAGGATCTTCATATTTGTGAGGACATTGCACAGGAAGCATTCGCCACTGTGTTTGTATATAAAGACAGATATAATCCCGATATGTCCTTTAAGACCTGGCTGTTCACCATTATCCATAACAAATGTGTGGATTACATACGTAAAAACAGAGAAATCCAAAGTTATGATGCCAAAGAGGCACACCTTAATGATGGCTTATTTGAACACCTTGATACCAAAATACTTTTGGAACAGGAGATAGAAAGGCTCAAGCCAAACTACAGAGCTATAATACAGATGGTTGAATTTGAAGGGATGACAATCCGTGAAGCGGCCAAAGTGCTTCAAATAAGTGAGGTTCATGCCAGAGTGTTGAATTATAGGGCCAAAAAAAAGCTACAGGCCCAATTGATGAAAGGAGGATTCCAGTATGGATGAACAGGAATTTCTAAATGGAGTACACACGAAAGTTAATGTATTGCAATATGAGCGTGAGATGCTGGAAATCATTCAGGAAAAGCAAAGAAGATATTTTTTCAGAAAACTGAAGACTTGCGCGTTTCTGTTTTCAGCAGTTTTGGTTTTAGTTATTTGTGCAGGAGCTTTTTCGATTGATTTCGGCGTTATTGCACTCGTCTCAATTGCATTGTTAATTGTCACTGTATGGCTGGAGACTAACGACTTTGATATTAAAAAAGTGAAGATGGGAGTGAAAAAAAATGGGTATAGTTATAAATAATCTTTGTAAAATGTATGGTAAAAAAGCAGCGCTTGATGGAGTAAGCCTTAAGATAGACAAAGGAATGTTCGGCCTTTTAGGTCCAAATGGCGCCGGTAAAACCACCTTGATGCGTATTCTTACAACCCTTGTGCCACCTACTTCCGGTACAGTGGAGGTGTATGGTATTCCCGTAGAGAACCGCAGAAACATAAGAGAAATAACCGGATACCTGCCTCAGGAGTTTTCGGTATATCCCGCTTTTTCTGTTTATGAAGCCCTGGATTACCTTGGCGTTTTGTCCGGAATAGACAATAATAAACTTCGGAAAACCATTATCAATGAGCTTCTGGAGAAGGTAAATTTAAAAAGCTTCAGCAAGGTAAAGGTAAAAGCGTTGTCGGGAGGAATGAAAAGACGTTTGGGAATAGCCCAGGCGCTGCTTGCCGATCCAAAGG
>JAEZNF010000578.1 GCA_023441845.1 Bacillota bacterium
CATCAATATACGAGGATATTTCCGTGATTAATAGCCTTGCAATTGACAACGCAAAGGTAAATATAGTACATTCCAAAATCAATGACGAACTGTTTTCAGCATACAGTACCTCTTTAAAAGAGGGGAAACAGCGCAAGCTGTTTGCCAGCGCAATAACCCCCGACGGACTTGAAAACCATCTTGAATCAATTCTATCAGGTAAAGTTTATGTTATAAAAGGTGATCCGGGTACCGGAACCGAAAATCTTCTTGGCAGGCTGGCCGCCTCTGCCAGTGAAAAAGGCTTTGATGCCGAGCTTTATTATTGCGCTTTGAATCCTTCAAAGCTTGAACACCTGGTTATCCCCGCGTTGGATGTTTCATTCACTACAGCAAACGAGTACCATCACGCAGATATCGAAGCCAGCGCAGTCTACGATCTGAATACGTACCTTGATCAATCAATACTTAATAGATATAAGGACTCTCTCTTATATAACAGGACTGAATTCGATGCTCTTCTTAACAGGGCAATCATGGCCATAGGAAACGCCAAGGCGGTACATGACCACATGGAAACATTCTATATACCGAATATGAATTTTGATGCAATTAAGGCCTGCCGGGAGTCAACTATGGCAAGAATACTACAGTACGCCAGTGAACAGAAATAATCGCAGCTAAACAGAAAAAACAGCTAATTCTATGTTACAATACCAGTACTTTGTAAAATCTCATTCTTTACTTTATTTAAAGATTTTACAAATGTACTTCCTTTGTTCTAAGGCCTGCTTTTCTATAACTTTTAGACTTTACAGGCCGCTAGCGGTTTTTCTTTTTAAGCAAAACATCTCATGCAAGAAAAACGCTCCTATATAGAAACACTCGTATTGTAACATAGAATAACTACCTTGCCTCTTTTGAGGCATCCTCCATCCTTTTTCCGCAGTAGGGACAATATTTGTATTGAGCCCTGACCTTCTTTTTACATGAATCGCACCGTTTTCCCTTTAGAAAAACCCTGGTAACCAGAAGGTATACAATCAAGCTGGAAGGAACACTCGTAAGCCCGTATAACCCCCATAACCATTTGTTTTCACCTCGTTTGGAAGCATCTCTGAATATCCACGAAGCCTGCGATATTATAAGGGCAGCTAAAAGTATCCATACATAAACAGGCAAATTTGCTCCGTTCATATCATACCTCCTCCCTGACCATGCTTCGAATAAAGAAAAGCGGTATCATAAGCGATGTCAAACCTGCAAACGACAGCATACCTATCATGATTTCAATCCCGGAGCCCATAGCTGCAATCGCTACTACAACCGACATTATTGAAACTGCTGCAAGAAAGAACATGAAAAATTCAATCCGCTCCTTGCGCTTCTTTTGACGGTTCTCCGCAATTTGAAATGCCTGCCTTAATACTTGCTCATCAACTTCTTTGACAGTGTCCAATATGGAAATCTCATTTTTCAACCCATGAAGAGACTCATAAAACGCCTTGCATTCAATACATTCCTTGAGATGTGCATCAATCTCTTCATCCATACGGCTTTCACCGTAAAAAACGTCTATCAGGATTCCCTGTATTTTTTTGCATCCACTAATCATTTTCATTCACTCCATCCATTATCTTCTTTAACTTAAAAATACAGTAGTGAAGCTTCGAACGTACCGTCCCTACAGGACATTTAAGAATTTTTGCAATCTCTTCATATGAGTAATTGTAATAATGCTTCAGTATAAAAGCTTTTCTTTGGCTTTCAGGCAGTTCAAGCAGTGAACCTTTCAGCTTCCTGATATGCTCCATTTGAATAACGGCATCTTCGGTATCCCCGGTAGGCACGGCATCCAACACTTCCATCTCTGTGGGAATGGCCCGGTTCTTTCTCAAACTATCCTTATAAGTATTTGACGCAATTGAAACCAGCCATGTGGAAAATTTAGATTCCCCTTTAAAGCTGCGTATATGGCTGATTGCTTTCACCATAACCTCCTGGGTTATATCCTTTGCAACATCCTCGTTCATTGAAAGCTTTAAAATATAGCCATATACAATATGATAACTGTCGCTCAAAAGTTGTTCCATAGCCGACCGGTTTCCGGCTCTTGCCTTCTCTACCAGCTCGTGCTCAAGCAATTACTTCTCTCCTTCCGATCTATATAAATCACGAAAATGATTTAATATTGAAAAATTTAATTTTCGTGATATTGTATTAAGGCTGGCCATTCCGCTTCGCTTCATTGCTCGCCCATGCATCCTGGGAAATTGAAGCGCGATATAAAATCTTTATCGCGTTCAATATAACCACAGAAGATTTTATTTTTATTATACCAGGAATTACACTTAAGTATTATACCATCAATTTAAACCAGTTCCACTCTCTTAAGCCAGGTAACCGCAAGAAAATTCGTAACGGCAATAATTATACCTGTACATAAAAGAGATATAAAAATGTCTGAATTAGCAGCACTAAAGGACTTTGCAGTTGTTACCAGGTTCGAAGGCAGATATTTTTCAATTCGTAGTATCGGACCGGCAGCAGATAACAGATATATAAGCAGTAAAGTCAGAATCCCTGCCATAAAGCCTTTTTTAAACACCGAGCTGAAAAACACCAGGATGCTTAGCACTGCCAAATAAAAAATACCGCATAGAATCCCGGCTTTCACTGTATAAAGTATGCTTAATCCGGAAGACATCCCGAATATGATACCTCCGTAGTAGTAAGCCGTAAGCATACCGACAGTTGTCATGACCATGCAAAATAATCCGTAAACCGCTAACTTGCCGATAACCACAGCCGATATTTTACACCCCATGGAAGCAGGGATTGTAAGGGTCTTATTGGATCTTTCGGAAGAAATAAGGCCGGCTAGAGTTAATACGGTTACCAGTGTACCCAACTGGAAAAGATCTCCGATATATTGGGCCATTGCACCTTGCTGGCTCAAATCCATGGCTTTCATAAGATTTTGGTCCACCGCTCCAAATTGGCTTTCCAATATCATGGGCGTCAGTTTTAAAATTGCAGGATCTGCAATGGCAAAAAACAAAATGCCTATAGCTACAATCAAAAACTTATGTGTTCTCATTCCCTCCTGTATTTCCTTTGTAATATATGCCTTTAATGAATACATTTACTTCACCACCCTTAAAAATATTTCTTCCAGGCTGCTCTTTCTTAAACTGATTGAAACTATCTGGTTTCCTAAAGCAGCTATATCAGATATCAAGCTGTTCCCCCCGGTCTTTACATTCTTCATCCAAAAGCTCAGCTTCCTGTCCTCAACCGACATCTTTTCAAGATAATCTTTTCCTTCGAGCAATTTCAATTGCTCTATAGTGAGCGGCTCAGATAATTCCACATCGTATATCGGCTGGATATAACGGGTCATCAGTGTATCAAGGTTTTCTTCCAGAACAATTCCCCCCCCATGTAGAATGCCTATCCTGTCACAAACCCTTTCTATGTCGTTTAGTATGTGCGTTGATAAGAATATGGTTTTCCCGCGGCCTTTCAGTTCTTCAATTATGGACACCACATCCATTCGGCCTTCCGGGTCCAGCGCAGAGGAAGGTTCATCAAGCAGCAATACCTCAGGATCGTTATACATGGCCACAGCTATCCCCAAACGCTGCTTCATTCCTCTTGAATATCCCCCTACAGGACGTTTGGCCGCCTTATCCAGCTTAACCAGTTCCAGCAGTTGCTGTGATTTCCTTTTAATAGTATTACTGTCTTCCCCTCCTATTGTCCCGATATGTTTAAGATATTCCCAGGCATTCATATACGGATAGAATCTTGGGTCCTCGGGCAGATATCCTATATCCCCGACTTCCCTCCCGCGGACTCCCTTGATTTGCTTGCCGTTTACAAAGCATTCGCCCGCCTGGAATTCGATCAATCCTGTCAGTATATTCATGGTTGTAGACTTTCCTGCCCCATTGTGTCCGATAAACCCGTAAACCTCACCTTTTTTAACCTCAAGATTTATTCCATCCAACACCTTATAGTTCTTATAGGATTTTGTGAGATTATGAATTCTGATCATCCTCCCACCTCCTTCTTCCCAGTGCAAGGTATGCAACAGCCCCAAAGATGTTTACCGCAAGGACAACTATAATCCATACCGGCTTATTCAGATTGCGCACACCTTTCTTAAGAATATTAATAATACAGTAAATATTAAGTGCAACCTGAATGAATAATACAGGTGCAAAAAGTTTTAAGGCCTCCGCCAATGTTAATTGTGTCATAACTTTTCTCCTCCTTGTTTT
>JAEZNF010000611.1 GCA_023441845.1 Bacillota bacterium
GTCTTACATAATGCACCGGATCGGTAATAAGATTTACTCCTCCGGCAATAGCACATTCACTGGTTCCGCTGTATAAGCTTTCGAGAGCCAGGTGAATAGCTGTCAGCGATGAGGAACAAGCACTGTCCACAGCCATGCTTGGCCCCTGGAAATTAAATATATATGAAATCCTGTTTGCAATTGACCAATATGTAGTTCCAGCGGGGTAATTGCCATTCATTACACCGGCAAATACGCCTACCTTCCTGCTTTTGCAAATATTCTGCGGTGTATATCCTGCGTCCTCCATGCTCTGGTACACCACTTCTAAAAACAATCTTTCCTGGGGGTCCATATTCTCAGCTTCAGCAGGTGATATGTGGAAGAAAAGGGAATCAAACTTATCGATTCCTTTTATAAAACCTCCCCATTTAGTATAAATTGAACCCTTTTTTCCTTTTTCACTGTTATAGAATTTTTCCCAGTCCCACCTGTCTGAAGGAATCTCTTCAATACAGTTTACTCCTTCCTTTAAGTTAATCCAGAACTCCTCAAGGTTATCAGCCTTTGCGTATCGTCCCGCCAGTCCGATAACAGCAATATCCTTAACTCTATTTGTTAAATCGCCGGCTTCTTTCGAATTCCTGATTTGTGAGCTTTGCATACGCCTTGATTTAGGCGCTGAAAAATTCCGGCTCTCAGCAGGCGTCACAGCTGAAGCTGCTGTCAGGCCTGGCTTTCCTTTTTCAAAATTCTCCGCATCAAGTCCTATAAGCTTCACAAGCTTATCCTTCTGACTATTTATAAAATGCTCTACTAAAGCATCAATGGTCTGATGTTCAAAAAATAATGTACTGCTGATATTATCCAGCACTTTACGCAGCGCTGAAGTCAACTGAACAACCAGAATAGAATCTATTCCGTATTTCTCCAAAGGTTCTTCCGAACTGATTTTATCAGGTGATATTTTAAGGGCCTCACCTATCAGCTTTTTCATATAAGCCTTACTTTTCTCCAGTATCAGGTTTTCGGTTATTTCAGTCTGATGCTCTACAACATCAGGTACCGGCCTTATATTTTGGTCAGCCGGTTTTTCACGTTTTATAATAAATGCTTTTTTTTCATGGATTTCCTTACTTTCTACTTTATTAACAACGGGTATCCTGATTTCAGGCTCCTGCTTTTTCCTGACCACACCATCGCTTTCGGCAACTATAACCTGCTGTCCCAAATCACATTCCGTTTTCGCCGGAAAAAACACAGACCTGAACCCTTCAATCTCCAGTACCTTCTGCCACGTTTCAGGATGTAATCCGGGGCATCCCGGAGCGCGCAAAGCTTTGTCCTCATACATCCACCAACCCTCCAAAAGGCCGAACGTAAGATGTGCAAACAAATTAAATCCGGTTATCTCATTCAGCAGTATAAGACCGTTCTTTTTAAGCAGCGGTTTAATATTCCGCAAGGTTTCCCGGATATTCCGGGTTGTATTCAATACGTTGGTTGCAATGGCAACATCGTATTCTCCAACCTTAATATCCTGTACTGACGGTGAGGCTTCTGTGTCAAAAATTTTATAAGTCAAATAAGGATTTTCAGGTCCATATTCCCTCTTTGCATAAAGTAAAAAGGCTTTTGATATATCTGTATAACAGTACTCAACTATATAATCCCGGTATGCATGCAGCTTCTTCAGAACTATTACACTGGTCCCTCCGGTACCTGCCCCTACTTCAAAAATTCTAATACGGGCATTCCTGTCCTTATTGACCCTCTCATCTATGTAAGCCGCAACTGTATCGGCAAGTACTTCATTAAAGTAGTCCGCTGTAGGATTGTTCTTATATATCCCTTCTACTAAATCCATCGACGAATGGGGAAACATTATATCTGTAGCAGGCACTTTTCCGGTAAGAATCCCGGGCAAAGCCCTCATTGTTGCTTCAAGCAAAGTAGTATAAGCCTTCAAATTAGGATCTCTAAGCCATGGTTCCTTCTTCCTGTTCCATTCCTCCCATAAAGCATCAATATTTACCCGTGCCGTGTCTAATATTACACAGTTCTGTGCGTCACGCCTTATATAATTATTCTGCTCCAAAACCGCTATGCTCTGCTCCAGCCACCTATCATACAAATCAAGTATACAAGCTTTGGTTTTAATGTCTTTTAAGGATGCCACATTATCGGAAAACAATCCAACAGAACACAATTGGCCCCAGAGCAGCTTGGAAAGAAGCTCTTTTATCTCATCCATTAACTGTTCATCTCCTTTCGTTGCTGATGATCCATACCTTCTGATTTTAATATCTCTTTGTAATTCTTCACCAGATATCCTGCCAGATTATCCAGTGTATTTCTGCCGTAAACTTCACCGGGCGTCAACTCTATGTTAAACTCCCTATTAAGCTTTTTGATGAGCTCAATCTGCATAACAAGGTCAAATCCGAAATCGCTGAATTCTGCGGAAATATCTATGTCATTCCCCTTGACCTGAAGTATCCGCGATACAATTTCAATAAGTAGCTCCCTGACCTTCTCAACCAATCTGACGTTATCCTCATGGCCTACATGCGCTATGGAGTCCGGAAGTTTGAACGGTTTTAATGCCGTTGAGATTTTATCCTGTATGTTCCTAACGCTTGAAGTAAAATCCTCTGAATAAACTTCAAAGGTCTCGTTCAGGTTAATTCCCTCCATATCAAGGGGCTTTGTTGTCTTTATAAATCCAATTTGGTCTATAGGTGCCGACATTAGTATTTCCAGAGCCTCCATTGCTTCATCTGACTCTATCGAACCTATTCCATACCTTCCCATCCTGTCATTATG
>JAEZNF010000614.1 GCA_023441845.1 Bacillota bacterium
CATAGAACCAGGCAAAAAGTTGAACCTGCCCTTAAAAACATATTTTATAAAATGGAAATATAAAAAAACGAAACCAAATTCCCTTCTTAAATATCATCTATAGTGAAAGCGGTGATACCCAACATATCAATTCTAGATAGATAATATGGGTTAAAGCGCAAATAAAAAACAAAGGAGACTATCAAATGAATACTACTTTAACGATTAAAAACAAGGATTTAGATCTTCAGACTCAAAAGGTTCTGGTTTATCTAAGACCACAGGAAAACAGCTCGAATTGGGAAACTTCAGCATGGCAGGCATGTGCCCCGCAGCCTGGAGGCGGTTCTTATACTCTGGATTCCATAAATAATATGGTTGGTGCATATGTAAACTATGCAAACGGCAAAGGTAAAACAGCATTACAGAACATTCCTCTCCAAAACATGAGCACCATCAAAGAAAACGGCAATGAAGTGTGTCTTGAAGTTGCACAGCCGGATACAGCCAACCTGACTGCCCAGCAGTGCGGGGCTATAAACCTTACTTCTCAAAGTGATGTGAAAGTTGTATGGTGCTTGAACGGCAGCAGTGTTTGCAGGCCTGTAGATCCTATGTTCAATGATGGAATTTCCTCTTTTGAACTTATGCAGAAGGTTTACTTTACCATAGGAAACTTAGTTGAAACAGATACTTTCAGGGTTCAAAACTGGACCAAACTGCAGTCAATTGAAATACCTGCCGATTTGGTCAGCGCTGATATTGTAGTTTCATTGGATCATAAAACAAATAAGGCTGTATTCAAGCTGGAAAACCCGCTTTATAACTAAGGCAGACAAGGCGGAGTAGAAACAAGGCCAACAAATATTGCATTGTATTTTTTAATAAAAGCCAGTTATAATTTGCTGAAAACAGGTAATAATCTTATATACAAGGTATGATTTAATGACCCCCTCATAAAATCATATTAAAATCCGGTACACTTTATTATTGAAGCTGTACCGGATTTTTTAATGCTTTTACTGATTTACACTGCTATCATTAAAGCTTTTCCTTTCTAAAAATCAGTACAAGTTAAATTTATCTGCCTTGATGTACTTTGTTCTTACGACTTCACCAAACCGGTAATATTTTAATTCCTAATATAATTATGTTATTATGTTATGTATTGAATGCAATTGTAGCATAGGGAACTACTGCATTTAAGTCGATATTTATATATAGATAATTATTTATAACATACATATAGCTAAGGCATTATCGGTATCATCAGGTATATAACAACCTGGAACAAGATATATATAAAGTGTGATATAATTTTCTTGTTATTCTTTATAAATTTATATAATCGGGAAGGTATGGACTTATGTTAAATTTAACTCAGGATTATATTGACTCCCTGGCTCCAAATCAGAATGCAATCTTAAACGGGTGGGGACTTGTCAAAAAGAACAGTTTTGTGAAACTGAACAAATCAAGTGATGATACAGTCTTGTTTGGGGAGTGCAAAGGAAGCGGATCGAGTAATTATATAATATCGGTTGATTTCATTAAAAGTGAGAGTCCCGTATCAAGGTGTTCCTGCCCGAGCAGGCAGTTTCCGTGCAAGCATGCATTAGGACTGATGTATGCTTATGTAAGTGGGAAAGCGTTTACAGAAGCCGAAATTCCCCAGGATATCCTTAATAAACGAGAAAAGATTGGGGCGAAAGAAGAAAAGAAAAAGGAAAAGGTGGAAACAGAGGGTCGTAAGGTCAATAAAAGCGCACTGGCAAAGAAAATTAAAACACAGCTTGAGGGACTGGAATTGCTGGATAAGATTACGCAGAGCGCAATATCGGCAGGTATCGGGACGCTTGATAAAAAGACAATAGATAATATTGAAGAGCAGGCCAAGCAGCTGGGGAATTATTATCTGCCCGGAGCGCAGGCTGCTTTACGAGAGTTTAACCTGCTTTTTAAAGAGAATGCTAATTTGGAAGACATATATTCTGAAGCTGTAGATAAGCTGACAAGGCTCTATTCGCTGGTCAAAAAGGGAAAAGAGTACCTTCAGAGCAGGTTGAATGACCCCGGTCTGCCGTTGGATAAAGAATCTGCAATAGATGAATGGCTTGGGCATACCTGGCAGTTGGCCGAATTGAAAGAACTGGGGCTTTATGAGGAAGATGCCGAGCTTATCCAGCTTTCATTCAACTCCTATGAAAACAATGCAAAATTGGAGTATAACGACATTGGAGTATGGCTGAATTTGAAATCGGGACAAATCCAGGAGACCAGAAACTTCAGGCCTTTTAAGGCAGCAAAGTATATCAGGGAAGATGATTCGCTTTTCAAGGTAGTAAAGGTGAAAGAACTTTATGTATACCCCGGGGATATGAACCCCAGAATCCGATGGGAGGAAATGTCGTTAAGAGAGCCTGTTCCGGCCGACTTTGAGAAGATAAATACATTTTCGAAGCGGTCTTTTACCGAAGCTGTAAAACTCGTCAAGAATCAAATCAAAAACCCGCTTGCTAAAAAGTATCCTGTTGTTTTGTTAAAGTACTCAAGGATAGGCAAGGTGGGCGAGCA
>JAEZNF010000444.1 GCA_023441845.1 Bacillota bacterium
GAATTAAGGGAAAAGCTAAAGAAGGAAGCTTCAGAATATGGCAATGAATTATTATATGAAAAGCTGAAGAAAATTGATCCTGAAGCAGCTCAAAAAATACATTTAAACGATCTAAAGAGGATAATCAGGGCCATAGAGGTCTATGAATATACAAAAACACCAATTTCCAAGCATCAGGAGGTGTCCAGAGAAAATCCGCCAATATATAATTTTGCAGTATTTGGATTGAAGATGGACAGGGAAAGGCTTTATGACAGGATAAATAAGAGAGTGGACAGCATGTTCGAAAGGGGATTGATTGATGAAGTAAAAAATCTTATCAAACTTGGGTATGAAAAGAATTCCGTTGCCATGCAGGCATTAGGCTATAAAGAAGTTCTTTCCTACTTAAGGGGCGAAATTACATTGGATGAGGCAATATATATAATAAAAAGGGATACAAGACACTACGCAAAGCGTCAGATAACATGGTTTAAAAGGATTGAAAATATGCAGTGGATTGACCTTGATGAAGAAGGATATACGGATGAAATTATAAAAAATATTAAAAATTATATTGCAACAATTGGTAATTTCCTATAGAATATTTGTGTATAAATATAAAATACTTTTATATTTATGGATGTATATTCATATTGATATAATTTTTAGTAAAGTGTTTGGCTGTAAAATGGGTTTTGGCTGGAAAATAGCAAGGGATAGATAAAAATAGATAGATAGAGGAGGATGTCTGTGAATAAAAATAATATTAATTTGCAGGATGTTTTTTTAAACCAGGTAAGGAAAGAGCACATAGCAGTAACGATTTACCTGACAAATGGATTTCAATTAAAAGGTCTGGTAAAAGGTTTTGATAATTTCACAGTTGTTCTGGATAGTGACGGAAGACAACAGCTTGTTTATAAACATGCTATTTCGACCATCAGTCCAATGAAATTGGTTAATTTGATTTTTAATGACAATAAGGAGCAGTAGAAAAACAAGTTAGCATTAATAGCCGAGAGGCAGAAATAAAAAAGAGCACATTAAATATTAATGGCTCTTCTTTATTTCTGCTTTTTGTTCATGTATCACTTTATTCGTTTAAAGATTACAGTCTTCTGAAAACACCGATAACTTTTCCAAGTATAGACAAATTTTCTCTGACAATAATTGGTTCGAGATATTGGTTTTCAGGCTGTAACCTGACATATCCGTTTTCCTTGTAGAAAGTCTTTACAGTTGCTTCATCACCAATCAAGGCTACAACAATTTCACCATTATTTGCTGTGGACTGCTGCTTTACCAAAACAAGATCTTTATCCAGGATACCAGCCTCTATCATACTGTCCCCCTGTACTTTTAGCATGAAAGCGGTTGAGTTTTGTACAAAATCAACCGGCAGAGGGAATATGTCTTCAATGTTCTCAACAGCCAGAATGGGCTGACCGGCCGTTACCTTACCGACTATCGGTATATCTACCAGTTCTTTTTTGGAATAATAGTTTTTGGATTCGCTATATGATCTCTCGGCTTTCTTATCGTTTGAAATAATTTTAAGTGCACGGGGCTTAGTTGGATCCTTATGTATAAGCCCGTTCTTTTTAAGCTTTTCCAGGTAACTGTGAACGGTAGATGTCGATTTTAAACCTACAGCGTTGCATATTTCCCTGACTGACGGCGGATAGCCTTTTTCTTCCACTTGTTTATTAAGAAACTCCAGTATTTTTTCCTGCTTATCGTTAACCTTTTTTTGCATTACACGCACCCCGTTTGAGTTTTAATAAAATTCATAAAAAAGAATTAAATTCTTTTCTTATTATAACATATATTTTTTAAAAATCAAACTTATGTTCGAATTTATATTGACAAAGAACAGATGTTTGGGTATAATTTTCCTGAGAACAAACGTTCGGAGGAGACGAATATGGAAAATAATAAAAGATACGTATTAAAAAATAAGAAAAGATTTTTTAGTGTTATTTTTATAATTTTAGCTATTATGTTTATTGCAGTTTTTTCCGATATATCTTATGGATATGATGAACCTACTTATAAAACACTAATAGTAAAACCAGGGGATACTCTTTGGGATATTGCAGCACAGCATAAAAACAGTTGTGATATAAGGGAGTTTGTATATAAGATAAAAAAGTTGAACGGCCTTAAAACCAGCAGCTTAATTGTAGGAAAAGAAATTAAAATTCCAATACATTAAGTTAAAATAGTCATTGGACGTTAATAAATGATACCGATTACTTATTAATAGCATTATCAATTTTCACATCAGCCTTTCCTTAGAGGCATCAATATGCTATAATTTATTCGGTACGATTATATTGCTGAGCCGTTGATTCAACAATTTTTAGCATTAATTAACTTAAACAGAGGGTATTTGCTTATATCACGTTTTTCTTGAAGATTCCAATTAATGAATTACCCGTGAGTTCTTTCTGTTGTCATAACTCTAGAATTTCCCTTTAATTGGGTAATAAGAGAATATAACTGGAGAAATTGGTAGGTTTCACCTGTGAGTTATGGACATGCTGTCTATTGTTAATTTAAAGGAGTGGTTGTGTGGCTGCGTATAATCTTGATGAAAAAAACGGGCTTTTGGGGAAGTTAGGTATTAAGTTGTCGGCAAAGGTTCTTAAAGAAAATGATTTTGTTGATTTTAAGCATTTTAACATGTTTGATATTTGCAAAGCATCTGTTATTAGTATCAGCGATCCTTATGTCAAGCTTGAAATTATCGACTTGCCGCAGATAGAAATTTTTCCTGAAGACCACGTAGTTTTAAACTATATCAACGTCAGCGAGTTTTACGTTATAAGTGCAAGAATTGTCGAAATAGAAAGTCTTTTACCCGCTGTCATCGTAGTCATGATAGACAAGGTGGAAAAAATGAAGGACTTGAGAAAGTATGAAAGGTTTTATGTGAGCCTGCCGGCATATTTAAAAGTTCCGGGTGTCATGGAGCCTGTATTTGGGGTTGTTACAAATATTAGCGTAACAGGTATAAAGATAAACTGCAATATGAATTTAATAATAGAAGATATTATTGAGATGGTAATAACTTTAGATAGGGTTGAAAAATTGAATTTTAGGGGTAAGATTGTGCGTAAAAACAAGATAAACCGGTTTTATGAATATGGTTTTGAAATACATGATATTACTGAAGGAAACAGAAGAAACCTGTTTCATTTTGTAAACCAGTATAGATTTGATATTACGTAAAAGTGTATGAAAGGATTTACCAATGAAAAAAGAATGTGTATTGTATGAAAGAATGTGCGATAATTGCGGAGAGTGCAGTGTATGCGATTTGGACAGAAATAAAAAGTGCGATAACTGTGAAAAGTGTTTGGGATACCATGGCAATTATAAGACCATGAAACTAAAAGATTTTATAACAATGAATGGTAAGGGAGAACAGGAGAGCAAATAAGAAGCTCTCTTTTTTATGAAATTTTATTAACAAATATAATGGTTAAAAAAAAGATATTATGCTAAAATTAATTACTGATATTGCATATTGCATAAAATATTTGAGGTAAACATGGATAATGAGATATATTTTGATAACAGCGCTACTACAAGGCCTTTCGATGACGTTATAAGCTTTATTTCGTTCATTAACGGCAATTTATATGGAAATCCTTCTTCTCTTCACAAAAAAGGAATAGATGCCGAAAGAGAACTCAAAAAAGCCAGATTGCTCATAGCTCAATCATTAAGTGCGGATGAAAAGGAGATTTATTTTACATCAGGAGGCACTGAATCGAATAACTTGGCAATAAGAGGGTATTTGGAGGCAAACCCAAGGAAAGGAAACCACATTATTACTACTGCCGTTGAACATCCTTCTAATCTGGAGGTT
>JAEZNF010000238.1 GCA_023441845.1 Bacillota bacterium
GGTATCTTACATGCTTACCGAAGGAAGAGTAGCCATAATCATGAACGGCAGCCCTTTTGCTCTGGTTGTTCCTGTAACCGATACCGACCTTATCCACTCGGCTGAGGACTCAAACTTAAGATACCCCTATGCAAATTTATTAAGGGCTGTAAGATTTCTGGGAGTTGTAACATCGCTTCTGCTTCCGGGATTATACGTTGCCATAACAAATTTTCACCATGAGATGATACCTACCGACCTGCTCTTTGCAATTGAGGCTTCCCGTGAAAAGGTGCCTTTTCCTTCAGTAGTTGAAATATTAATCATGGAGGTTGCATTTGAACTGATACGTGAAGCCGGTATCAGAATACCGGGACCTATAGGTCCGACACTTGGTATTATAGGCGCCCTGATTCTTGGACAAGCTGCTGTTGCCGCAAACATTGTGAGTCCTATCCTTATAATCATTGTTGCAGTTACAGGTATAGGTTCATTCGCAGTACCTAATTTTTCATTGGGATTTTCATTCAGAATATTAAGGTTCGGTTACATCTTTTTAGGCGCGCTGGCCGGATTATTTGGTATTACCGCCGGATTATTCATCCAGGCGCTCTGGCTTGCAAACGCAAAATCCTTCGGAGTACCGTTTTTAGCGCCTTTTGCACCCAGAACGTCAGGAAGCATGGCAAACCAATTTTTAAGAGCGCCTATCTGGAAACAGGAAAACCAGCCCGACTATTTTAACTCAAAAAATAAATTCCGCCAGAGTAAAATCAGCAGGAAATGGATAAAGAGAAACGAGGAGGATGAGAATAATGGAAAATAAGATTGTTTTCGGACACTGGGAAACCGTTACGCTTTTAATTAACCTGATATGTACAAAAATATTCCTGAACTTTCCACGAGTGGCAGCTGAACTGGCAGGAAATGCCTCATGGCTTCTTATCGTGTATTTATCCGCTCTTGTTCTTGTTTTATTCTTTATAATATCAAAGCTTTATTCAAAGTTTGAAGGCAAGGACCTTCTGGATATAGGAGAATACGCAGCAGGAAGTGCAGGAAGAGTATTTACAGGAATAGTAATTTTGATATTTCTTATATATTCCATTTCGATTGTATTGCGTGAATTTGTCGAGGATATGAAGGTTATTTCTCTTCCGATATCCCCCATAAGTTTTGTACTTTTATTTTTTATATCATGTATGGCAATTGGGGCATACATCGGAATTGAAGCAATTTTAAGGATTCATGCCATTGCAGTACCATGTATAGCTGCAGGTTTTCTTTTTATATTAATCGCGGTACTTCCTTCATGTGACTTTACAAACCTCCTTCCCATTCTCGGTAATGGAATACCCGACATAACTGTTAAAAGCTCCAGGAGTGTTGCGATTTTTTCCGAATTCTTTCTGCTTTTCTTAATTGTACCGTTTATAAAGACTAACAAAAACTTTAAAAAAGCCGGATATACGGCACTAGGTATCTCTGCATTCTTTTTTACTTCAAGTGCTATGTTATATATTGCATCAATAGGCTACCCAACAGGGAAAGAAGTATTTTTGCCCATTTACACGATGTCACGGCTTATTAATTTCGGCAGGTTTTTTCAAAGAGTTGAGCCGCTGTTTCTGGTAATATGGTCTTTAGCCGCACTCCTTTATCTCAGCACCGTTTTTTTCTTCATTTTATATGTATTTAAAAAAACCTTCAGACTTGAGTATCAAAAACCTTTAATTATTCCTTTTGCGGTTCTTATATTTACATTGAGCCTGATACCTCAGAATCTGATAGCGGCAATTAAACTAGAAAGAATTTTCTTCAGAGGATATGCATGGATAATTACATTCGTATTTACCATTTTGCTGCTTATTATAGCAAAGTTCTTTAGAAAGGACGTTAAAAAGGAGGAAAAAGGATGATTAAAAAATTATTGCCGGTTGTTTTGGTATCACTCCTTTTTAGTATACTGCTTTCAGGCTGCTTTGACCAGCGCGAGGTTGATGACCTGACTTATGCCATAGCCATAGGTTTTGACAAAGGTATAGTTAACCCTTTGAGGATGACCATCCAATACGCAGTACCTATTGCCATCGGCGCCGGGAGCAGCGAAGGTGGCGGCGGTGGCGGTGGCGGTGGCGGCGGCGGTGCTGAAGGCCCCAAATCTGTAAACACATTAACCATTGAAACCTCCACTATTTACTCAGGCCTTAATATGATGAACAACTTTATCGGTAAGCAGCTTAACATGTCCCATGCAAAAGTAGCGGTATTCTCGGAGGAAATTGCAACTAGCGGAAAAATGTACGACTATATCCATGCCATGGTCCGAGGAAGGGAATTTCGTCCTGATTTGAATATTGCCGTATCAAGGGGGTCTGCCCAGAAGTATATAGAATCAATAAAGCCGATACAGGAATCCAACCCTGCAAAGTATTATGAATTGAAGTTCTCCTCATACAAATATACCGGGTTTACGGCCAATGCACATCTAAGCAGGTTTTACATCACCCAGGAATCCGGTGCAATGCAGGCAGTAGCTACATTGGTGGGCGTTAGCAAGAATGAAACTTCACAGGATATTGATGCATCCAAATCTACTGCCCCCCAAAAAGGCAGGGAAAAACCTTTAATAGGCGATTATCTTGCCGGTGACATACCGAAATCCGGTGATATAAAAGGTGAAACTCTTGGTCTGGCAGTCTTTGACGGCGCTAAAATGGTAGGGTTAATGGATGGCGAGGAAGCTACAGCGTACCTGATGGCAACAGGAAAATACAATCATTCATTTTACACCTTTCGCGATCCTGAAGAAAAAGATTCATTTGTTGTATTAAACCTGAAACAAAGCAGAAAACCACAATACAAAGTAAGCATTAACGGAGGAAATCCCAAAATTTCTTTAAAGATCTCCATTGAAGGCGATTTTGTTTCCATACAAAGCGGTATAAACTATGAGGAAGGAATAAAACTTGCGAAATTCCAGGACTTTGCACAAAAATACTTAAAAAATGAGATTTTAGAGTACCTGAATAGGACTACAAAAGAAATGCACAGCGATATTTGCGGTTTCGGAAGGTATGCAAAAGGAAAATTCCTAACATGGAACGATTGGACAGCATATAACTGGCTTCATAAATATAAGGATGCTGAATTTAATGTAAATGTAGATCTTAAAGTCAGACGTACCGGTCTTATGATACGTTCAATACCTGAGATATCTTCCCAAGGAGAGGAGTAGTAATATGATCCGGTTTGAAAATATTTTGATTACAGTCTTTTTAGTATGTATTTCTATTTATACCGTAAGCTTCGGTATCTGGACCTGGAAAAGGAAAAACAGGCTTGGAGCGGTAATGGTTTTTATAGTAGCACTTTTGGCCACAGCATTTCCGTTATATTGGCGTTTTTCAAGCGGCTTTTAATGATTATGTTATAGCCTTCACCCGAAAATACGCTTTTAAAATACCGGGCTGCAGCCATTGGCTGTAGCCCGGTGTTAATTACCGTTATATTATCGATAAACAATTTTAATTTATTAAGTAGCTAAAAAGTGTTAAATCATATATACTTTTTTAAACTTAATATTTTAAGGTATAAAGTTGCTTATTCTTAATAAAGCTATTTCGCCTTTATTAAAGTTATTTCCTTTTTAACCGGCTCCCATTCTACTGTTAATCCAAGGTTTTCGGAAACAAACCTTATCGGCAGCATTGTCCTTCCGTCCGAAAGGAATGGGGCAACATCAATCTCAACAAGTGAACCATCTACCGAAGCTATCTCTTTATTAATAAACAGTGCCAAAACCTTTGTGTCTGAGGTAATTGTAGCTTTCTTGGCTACAGAATCCCAGTCCACTTTTGCACCCACAGCTTCAGATGCGTATCTGACCGGCAGAAATGTACGTCCGTCTTTCATAACCGGCATAGTATCCATACTCTTTT
The DNA here is from genome assembly GCA_023441845.1 of Bacillota bacterium. Taxonomy (GTDB): domain Bacteria; phylum Bacillota; class Clostridia; order Acetivibrionales; family DSM-2933; genus JAEZNF01. Next base: position 3,921 of record JAEZNF010000238.1, read on the forward strand.
CGACACCGTTGACTGTATAAGTCTTTTTACCGACATAGAAGCGGATTACCGTGGAACCGGGAGGAGGAGGAGTGGGGGTAACAACAGCAGTAGCCGAAGAAGCAGTAGTGGCAGGAGTAGCAGTAGCATTAGCGGGAGGAGTACCAATAGCACCTAACACATCAACATAAGCAAGCTTTTTAAATCTAAATAAAGGCGAATAATCCTGTATATCATTTCCCTTTATATGC
>JAEZNF010000295.1 GCA_023441845.1 Bacillota bacterium
GTTATTAATCTGGAACATTATATTTGTTGATCCATAGCCGTCATAAATAATCCAGGCGCGACAGAAGTATTCCGTCAGATTATCTTCTTCTGCCCTGAAATCCTCAGGCTTTGGCCAATTTTCAAGCGGATCGCCGCCGTACAAATCATACATTTTTGCCAAAGCGCCTACAAAACCTGCGTTGTAATCTATAGCTACTTCATTTAACCTGTAGTCGGTAATGTCATCCACCCAGCTGTCATCCGAGTTAGGACCTCCAACTAATGCACCATAGAGGATATGACGATGGAAACCCGGCACTTCAAGCATGCTTGTCCATGAACCGTGGGCAGTCCTGTGATGAGGATGTACAGGTGCGTTTTCACCAAATCCTACTTCATAACTTCCTTTACGCGGATTATCACCTAAAGCATAGTTTATCTGGCTCTCTGCAAATTTACGGTAGGTCGCTTTCTTTGAAGCCGTCCCGATAGTTTCATCATCAGACCATACAAACGCTAAAAATGCCGCTGTTGTAGCATAACGTAAAGATCCCCATGGTGAAAGCCATGCCAATCCTCCCGGCGAATAAGTAATTCCGCCGCCCGGCATCCAAATGTCCAGGTTTTTCTCAACCATGGCAACATATCCCTCATCATGACTGGCCTGAGCTATTTTAATTGCCGCACCATAGCTGACATCGTCCCAGCAATGGGTATGCCCGCCGCCTAATGAAGTAGTGGGAAGACATGATTTTGCCTTATCAAGATAAGTGGAATCATTTGTTTTTATGTAAAGCCAGATAGCACCCCAGGCAAGGTCATCGAGATAGCTTCCCGACGGATACAACACATTGAGGGGATTTTTACCTCTATATTTGTCACCAAAGGCAAAAATTTCTTTGGCATGTTTTAAACATGTTTCTGCGTAATCAGGATCGGTTGGTTCGAATATAATGGATGCAATAGCCAGAGCAGCGGCTGTTTGGCCTGCTACGTCAGACCCGGGTGTTGAAGGATTAAGAACAAACGATTTCCTGTCGGTCATTATATCAAGCATCTCATGAGGAACCCAACAGCCATGGTCCGACTCGTTATAACCGCACATATAGTATAATTCATCGGGCTTTGGATGTGCCTTTATTAAGAAATCGGTACCCCATTTGATCTCATCCAGAATAACATCCAATTGACCTGCCTTTTCAAATGCCTTGCGGTACTCATATACATTCCATCCCAATTGAGAAGCTGCATAGGATACCGTACAGGTAAATTTAATGCCGTCACCTGCGTCTGCCCAGCCCCCTGTAAGGTCAAGGCCGACATCCTTACCATCCGTCATAGCCGCATCAGTCCTGTACGGCAGGATATAGTCATCGGGCAAATCGCCCAGGCGGTTGGCTTTGTAGAAAAGAAGTCCTTTTTGCATGGCCTCGCCATAATTGTAGAAAGCTCCTCCTGTACGCGGTGAAGAAGCGGCTTTAGCTGCCGGAGCAATAATAAATGTTGGCAGCATCAAAGAAAGCACCAAAATTGCGACCAACAGCCTGGAGAAGCTTTTTCGCAATTTTCTCCCTTTTTGTTTTTTCATGATACATAATCCTCCTTAAAAAAATAAAATAATATATAAAATAAATAATCCTATCTCTATCCGTTTCAAAATCTTAATAATTACCTTTAATTTCATTATATAATTTTATTTAAAATCTGTACAGGCAAAAACACAAAGGAGGATTTAATTTATTACTTCCGATTCTTTTTCACTAATTATGACACCCATATGTTAAAGCACAGTTATAATATAAATTCCACTATAATTCCAAATTTAATTTTGCTAAACAGCACCGGAATCAGCACACAAAATAACAGGATTCACATTTCTATTTGAATCCCGTTATTTGTAGCGGTCACAGCAGTCATAATCATTTCAAAGGGTTTTAGACATCATAAGGTGTGTATTGAATCTATGCCCGATAATCTTTGAAATTTCCATGGTATTAAATATTTCCGTTATCTCAAACCCCAATCTTTGATACAATCTGACTGCCGGATTATCTTTATAAACAATCAGGCTGATTCTGTTTTTTTTATTTTCATTCGGCAAGATTTCTTTAACATATGATACCCCAGCGTCTATAAGAGCTGTTCCAATTCCCTTTCCTCTGAGTTCTTTTTCCACAGCAATAAGGGGTATTCCTGCAATGCAGTTTTTTTTACCTCGCCTATTCATTCTGCGAAACTCCAAAAAAACCATAATAATTGACATTGCCTTACTTGGCCTTGTGAAAGTAAAAAGTTTCAAAGCAAACTTTAAAAAATTGCCAATATCCATACTCTTAAATCTGCTTATAAGAATAAAGCCTATAAGTTCCCCTTTCTTATCAACAGCACAAATTCTGTCTTTAAGGGGAATCATGTTTAATTCTATAGCTAAATGAAGTATTTTCTTAATATAATTCTGTTCTTTACTTATTTTATTCCGGAACTTAACTTCATAAACATCATAAAAAATATTCATAAATTGTATTTCTTGAAGATTATTAAGTTTTGCCTCCGGCTTTAAAAACAAGATATCTGACATATCCACACCATTTCCTCCATATATTGCTTATCGTTTTGGTATTTCTTTTAGGCAACTTTATAATTGAATTTATCAAGCTGCTACATGTCTTTACCGCCAACCACCAAAGCAACTGGTTATTATAAGGTTTTAAAGTATCCCTATCTTTAGTAAGTAGAAAGATAATTCTTTATATTAAGTTTGAACATATTTATATATCGTAAACTATAATAACAAACTTTATATCTTTATAAATCACGAAAATGGTTTTACATTAATAATTTAATTTTCGTGATATTGTATTAAGGCTGGTCATTACGCTTCGCTCCATTGCTCACCCATGCATCCCGGAAAATTGAAGTGCGCTAAATCTATCAAAAGAACCGTATGTTTCCGCATTGAATAAATCGCATTTTCAATACAGCGCACAGCATAAGTGGCTAATCTTGTGCCCTTATGCTGGTCAAACGTGGAAATTGCCTTAATGAGTCCTATTGTTCCGATTGATATAAGGTCGTCACAGTCGTGCCCGGTAGAATTATACTTTTTCACAATGTGGGCAACCAACCTCAGGTTCCTCTCTATAAGTATATTTCGCGCATCATAATCCCCTTCCTTAAAAAGTCTCAGATACTTGCGTTCTTCCTCCGGAGAAAGCGGATGAGGAAAAGAATTGGCGTTCGAAACATATCCCAATAGAACAAAAACCTGATTAAAAGCATAAACTGTTATTGAAAGTAATAAGGGCAGCAAATAGGGCACCTCCCTAAAATTATACTAATTACGCTTTTAAGAACACATAGATTAGTAATTAGCTACTTTATCAGTATATGAAAGTAAGCAAGTTCAGTGTGCTATTCCAACAAAAAATTTAAAACTTCTTTTTCAAAATTTCTTCACCAATCTCTTTAAAAATCGGCGATGCCGCCTCACCTCCGCTTTTGCCGTTTTCAACAAAAACTGCTACCGAGTATCTGGGGTTTATTTTGGGAAAATATCCGGCAAACCATGCATGGACTATCTTTTCCCCGTTTATATACTGCCCTGTTTCCGCACTTCCTGTTTTACCTCCTGCACCACCATATTCCGATATGTCCGCTTTAGTTGCCGTACCGTCGCTTACGGCAAGTTCCATAAGTTCTTTGACCTTGTCTGCAGTTTGCTTTGATATGACCCTTTTTCCTTCATTAACTCTTATTTCCTTCACCTTTTTTCCGTTCTCATCAACCACCGAATCTACAATATTCACCCGGTTCTTTATCCCTCCATTGG
>JAEZNF010000325.1 GCA_023441845.1 Bacillota bacterium
TTCAAACGGTTCGGGCTATCTGTAAAATCAGATATCTCATTGTCGACAGTGCAAAGAATGATTGTGTCCTTTTCCTGGCCCTGGAACTTATCAACTGTTGCTGCTTTTACTGCCATCCCTTTGAAAGCCTCCTGCAGCGCTTCCGATATACAAACCACAGCCAATATTAAGGATTATGTATCCCATTTAATAAAGACTTTCATAAAACTATCATAATCCTTTTGTATATCCAGCATACTTGAAACCATAGACGTCAATAGTATCTTAGCAACATCACTGCCAATACCATTCTTTAAATTCGGCAGAGAAAACAGGATTATTCCATCCGCAATCTTTTCCTCAGATAGATCATTGGTGTGCCTTCGAATCGTGTTAATTGTGTGATAACATAGCATAGAAATGGCAGATGAAACTATATCATAGCCCTTTACAGCATAACCAGTGTATCCATAAACCATAAATCCATATACTTGCCCAATCTTATTAACGGGGAATATAACTTTTGTCCCTGTTTTCCTATTTTTAGACTCTTCTTCATTTTCTAAGGTAACTATTTCTAACCTTTTGATGATATTAGTATCAAGTGTAAATTTATTACCCTTATTAAAAAATTTAGATTCAAACTTAAAAATGCCCATTATCAACATCTTTCCTTTATCCTTAAAATGTCTTCCGTGTATTCGTAACCTAATATTCCACTGCCCTAACAGACAGTAATTTTTCTTAGTGATTATCTTTCCTTTTCCCTTCATATAATTTACAGTCTTTAATTAAAGTTTTAAAAGGTAAAGGGCCGGTCTTTATTATACAGGCCAGCTCCCGCAATTCTTTTAAGTCTTGGCTTCCAGTTACTTCAAATACTCCGTTTGAAATTTTTTCGTTTATCATTGGCGCACTAATAAACTGGTCATCTATAAATATTCCCGCCCTTTTTCCAATGAGTCTTTCAGTAGCTTTTTCAAATTTAATTTTGCCACCTTTTGTAAGTAGCTATGACTTGCGCTTTTACTCTGAATACAAAATATCATTTAAATATCTGCTTACTTCTCCAACAGTCATTGACGGATATGTCTCACAGAGTCCTCGCTTCAACATATCGATATATTCTAGAGAAGGAGCATTTGTCGTATATTGTCTGCCATTCCCCGGAATCCTTGTCAAAGTCTTTACCGATATTCCACCCATTTCACCAAGTTCCAGCACATGCCCATACCAGTTGTCAGATGGACCTTCCTGTTTTCGAATATCCTCAAACTGTTCTGATGTTATAAGATAAGCTCTGCCAAGAGTTTTAATTTTCTCATTCTTTTCAAGTTTCAAAAAGGCTACTCCCTTGTTCCCCCAAGTCCTTGACTGGTTGGCAAAGTAGAGTTCATTGTGTATTGTATATGGGCGATCAACAATCAGTAATGATTTATCCCTGCAACCCGAATTATTTTTCGGTCCGCCTCCCTGGATGTACCACAAAAATCTTTCTTTGCAGAGGTTAGAGCCGTAACATGCATACCATACATAACTCTTATTCTTTGAAGCTTGTGATAAACAAATCTCATGCTCAATTTTATATTTCCCCAGGACACCTACTTGCCCAATCAATGTAGAACCGTTAAAAACAGAAACTATTAATTTATTGTCATAATCAAGTTCTCTGCATTTCCTATATAAAATATCACGATCTTCCTTAGAAAGATCATATAACTCCAGTTGCTGAAGATTATCTTTTCCTGTAGCAGCTTTAATAGTCCTAACAATATCGTCATTTCGCAATATATGTACAGTTGCAAGCAATAATCCGTCTTCCAGCATATTTTCTATAGTCGGAACCCAATATATATTTTCTTCATTCTTATCATTAGGTTTATACACCCATGCCGGCCTGCTGTTTTCATAAAGATAAATTGCAGAAGCATTCATTATGCCGCCATGCCAGGTATGAGAATCACCTATCAATATTTGAGCTGTGATTGTTGCCATTTCGTTCCCCTTTCAAGTCAGTAAACTAATAGGCCAAAATTAGCCCACTATTCTCCGCTTTTACTTTTGATCTCTGCAATATACTTTTTTAATCTCAAAACATCGTCACCAATTTACTGCCGCTAATCCACTGTTTATATGCTTCTATCCTATTTCCTCATGCTTTAGCATTTGATCTGGCAGCCATTTAAATTTCCCCTCAGATTTTTCTTAAAAATATTATCCTTTAAGAATACACTTTAGGTTAAGTACTTCCGTTTTACTGGATACCGACTTTCCGGTCCCAGTCTTTCAGTATCCTATTTAGCCCTTAAGCTTGGCTTTTTATAAATTTATCTAGGATTTCATATTCATGTTCCTGTAATAAACCTTTAATTTTCATATTTTTGCAACTAATCTTAAGTTTATATTCATATTTTAGTCTAAGCTGCGAACAATCATAAATTTCAGCTATGTAAATTACTCCGTCAAGGCCGTTGATAGCAACCATGTCATAATTAATAAATTTTATCTCTCTTATAAAACCATTGCTAAAACTATTTTTACTGATTAATTTCACACACCATTTCTCTTGAATACAACATGCTTCCCATAATTGTATTGTTCCATCCTTTTGTCCAATTGCAACTATATAGCTCTTCTCATGAATACAAGTAGTCGACATACATGTAACATTATTTATTTCCGGAAAACGAACAGTATTGTGTAATTTATTAGAATAGCTTACAAGTCTTAATCCGTTTAGCGCATCAT
>JAEZNF010000382.1 GCA_023441845.1 Bacillota bacterium
ACCTGGAAGTGACACTGTGATGCCTGTCCATGATAAAAATAAAAGCTGGATTACAGTGTGTCCCAACAAAGCTATACATGCAAGGAATCCCGGCAGTCTGTATAAAATAAGCATAAACAGACAAACCAATATAAAAGCAACTATACCGGCATCAACCCCAACCTTTAATGCATTGGAACCTAGCATTGGGCTTATTGAGTTTAAGTCTCTTGCTTCCAAAGCAAATGGTATTGAACCTGATCTTATTTCGTTTGCAAGCTTTATAGCATCATCCATGGTTCTCTGACCGTTTATTACAGCTTCTCCGTTTGTAATAACCGCCTCAACGGTCGGTGCTACAATCTGCTTGTCATCCATAAATATGGCTATAGGCTGGTTTAAATATTTTTTAGTAGCTTCGGCAAATGCCTTTGTTGCCTTACTGTTAAACTTGAGCGCAACAACTGCACCACTAGTCTGTGGGTCTCTTTCCGCTTCAGCACTGGCAACATCATCACCCGATACTATAATTTCTCCGACAGGAAGATAAGCTCCTGTATCGGGATCTTTTTTTGTTTCGTCAACCGCACGGAATGTCAGCTTGGCCATCTCGCCCAAATCTTTTATTGTGTTACCGGGGTTTTCAATTGTTGCACCCTTTGCTAGAGGTATCTGAACAGTAATTCTTTTCTTTTGTGAGTCTACCGTTACAACTCTATCCATAACACCTTTGGCATCGAGCCTACGCTCTATAACAGCCTTTGCAGCTTTTAATTCCTTATCGGTCGGATTGGCATTACCCTTCGGATATAAAACTGCATCTATACCACCTTTTAAATCAATTGCCTGACGAATATCATACGCACTAGGGATTGTAAAATCCAAACCCGGAACATAGGTACCATTAGGCATAACTGTTAAAAAGGTCAAAATAGCTATTACGGCAATTACCGCAAAGAACTTGACCGCGTCCTTACCTTTCATTTGTAAGATTCCCCCTTTTTTCTTCTTGTATGCATGACGATATTATATAATTATTAATGCCCAAACGTCAATACTTTTCGACCCAATAACACATGTTATAAATAGGTTATTATAGAAGTCTTGTGCCATTTATGACAAGTTGGAAGTGCAGTCCTAAAAAATCTGCAGCCCTTCTGCACATGGACATCCTGCCTAAAAATATTTCAAAATAATCCATCACAGGACAAATTTTCGTGTCAATATGAAGCTCCAGAGTTGCCGTCTTTTGTCCTTTATCAATGTGTATTTTTGAGTCATCAACTGCATAATTTACCCTGTCGTGAATATCAAATGTTGCAAAGTCCGTATTTCTAACCCTGCTCCTGTGGACATCCGACTTATCTGCAAGAATTAAAGCCGCAGATATCTTATTCACAGCCGTACCTGTATTTTCATCATGATGTCCGATAGCAAGCATGATTTCAGCCGCTTCCCTGCATTCCATACCCATTTTGGTTAGAATATTATAAGCCAATATGGCACCCAAATGTGCATGATCAATCCTGTTAACGGCATTTCCCACATCGTGCATATACCCTGCTATCCTTACCAACTCTGTTTCCCTGTCGGTAAAACCCAGGCCTTCGGCTATCTCACCCGCTGTTTTTGAAACCAGTGCTACATGTCTGAACGAATGCTCGGTATAACCCTGAACTTCCAACTGCTTTTCAGCAATTTCCAGAAAGGTTTTTACTTCGTCATTATTCATGACATCTTCCAGTGTAACAGCGTTCATTTTATTTCCCTCCTGGATTATTATTGTATACCGAATTTCAATTTTTTATTTACTTTTTTATAATCACCTCCTTGTACCTTGCAAAATCTCATTCTTTACTTTATTTGAAGATTTTACAAATACACTTCCTCTGTTAGCGGCCTTAATACCTATAACTTTACAAGCCACTAAGCCTGTGTCTTTATCCATAGTGCACATTCAACCCTTTTCTTTTCAAGTTCACATCCGATTTTATATGGAATATTTATATCGTTGTTAAACTGGAATGCGTTTGCAGCACACCCGCCGCTGCAGTAAAACTTAGCCCAGCAGCTTTTACAGTCATCCTTTTGATAGACGTTCGAGTCTTTAAATTTCTGCTTGATACTGCCGTCAACTGCACCGTCTTCGACATTTCCCATCTTGAAGACTTCATTTCCGACAAACTGATGGCACGGGTATATATCCCCCTCAGGCGTTACCGAAAGGTATTCATGCCCCGAACCGCACCCGCTCAATCTTTTAGCTATGCACGGGCCTTGTCCCAAATCAAGCATAAAGTGGAAAAAGTTAAACCCTTCCCCTTTCTTTTCCCTTTCAACATACTCATGCGCGAGCTTTTCGTATTCTTCAAAAAGTACGGGCAAATCCTCTTCCCTTATATCATAACCCGAATCCTTAGCAGCAACAACAGGCTCAACAGATATCTGCTTGAAGCCTTCATCGGCCAGATGCAGTACATCCTTCGAAAAATCAAGATTCTCTCTTGTAAATGTGCCTCTAACATAGTAATTGTCCTGATTTCTCGATTCCGCCATGTCCTTGATTTTATCCAGAATAGCCTTGTATGTACCCTTTCCGTCTATTCTGAACCGCATCCTGTCATTGGTAGCTTCTCTTCCGTCAATACTTAAAACCACGTTCTGCATGTTTTCATTTATGTAGTGTTTAATTTCTTCATCAAGCAGTAATGCGTTTGTTGTGATGGTAAACCTGAAATTCTTGTTGTATTTATCCTGAATGCCGACCGCATAATCTACTATCTCCTTTACGGTACCGAAATTCATTAACGGCTCCCCGCCAAAGAAGTCAATCTCCAGATTCCTTCTGCTGCCGGATTCCTTCACTAAAAAGTCTATAGCCTTTTTGCCTGTCTCGGGACTCATCATTGTCCTGTTTCCGCCGAAATTTCCGGTAGCAGCAAAACAATATCTGCATCTTAAGTTACAGTCATGTGAAATATGTATGCATAAAGCCTTTACCACAGACTTTCTATCCCATAAAGGCAGATATTCCTTATACTCATCTTCCGAATACAGCTGTCCGCTTTCCTCTAAAC
>JAEZNF010000418.1 GCA_023441845.1 Bacillota bacterium
CTGCCGTCGGGCAGAGGAATAATATAAGCCTGAATCATTGCAAGGAGATATCGGACAAAAAAAGCAGCCGAAATGATAAGAATAAGAGCGCTTTTCCTTTCTTTAAAGAGCCAGATAGTCATAAAAGCTACGCTTATAAGCACGGTAGCAAATAGCATAAGCCCTGAATCCCTTTTTGTAGATGCAAAGCCGATAATTAAAGCGAAACCTATAAAAAATAAAGTATACAACGCTTTTATTCTGTTATCTGTAATCTGGCTTTTTTCCATACCATTTATAAAAATACCTTTCGCATTATTCTTTAAACCGATTTACCTGTATTAAAGGCGATTTTAGTTGATAAAAAGGTCTTTCGCGGCACTTAGAATGCCGTTTGAATATCTATGATACCGGAGCAGCGCCACTTCTGTAATAATAACCGGCAAACGCTTATATTTTTCCCCGGGCAAATTAATTCTCTTCCCCAGATGATCCAGTATTTTTCTTATTTCATTATAGTCTCTTGTGTCTTTTATCAGATGCTTATATTGTTTAAGCCTGTCATAGGCCTCAGACAAATACTTATACTGTGACTTATACCAGTCCACATTTTCTTTTAAGGAGACCATCATGTTTGTCTTGATTTCCTTCTTTAACGCCCCGATTTGCTGCCCTGTATGCTGCCTGTAAGCAATTAAAGGCTCCTCAATATAGACCATATCGGCTATTGCCGAAATAATAAACGCAATCCAACTGTCATGTATCCAATACGCCGGTATAGGCGTAATCTCAGTCTTGAATTTCAGTTTAAACGCCATGGTTGCACCCGTAACCACATTTTGGCTCATGCAAACCCTGGTTGCCCTGCCGCTCCTTATCAGTTCCCTCTGAGAATCGTTAAATCTGATTGATTCCCACAGGGTGTATCCCATAGGATTCAAATCCTTATCAACAATATGGGCATCGGTGAATACAACACCTGTCTCCGGTTTTTCCTCAAAAACTTTTTTTATTTTTTCCAGCTTATGAGGATACCACACATCGTCCTGATCCGAAAGAGCGACAATATCGCCGCTGCATAAATTAATTGCCTTCTCAAAATTCTTTGTAGAGCCCAGGTTTTTATCATTTACAACAATGGTAACAGGAAACGGGCTTTCTTTTTTAAAAGCATTCAGTATTTCAATAGTTCTGTCCTTTGAGCCGTCATCACATACTACCAACTCATAAGGCAGGCAGTTTCCCTCAGCAATGCTTTTCAATTGTTCCGGCAAATAAAGTTCACCGTTATAAGTGCACATGGCAACCGATAACTTCAGTTTCTCCATTATTCAAATCCCCTTAAACCTGTATTACTTTTTTGCTGCCACAACCAGATACTGAACATTAAAAAAATCGCTTAATATCCCGAAAGTAAGTCTGTTTAAATAATAATACATTTGCTTCCTATAGTTCGGGTTTCCCTTTATTTCTATTACTTTGTAATCTCTCTCAAACATCTCAATAATATTTTCTTTGCAAAAGAATCTCAAATGAGTCTTGTCCAGTATGCCTGAATCGGAGTATTTGAAATCACCCTTAAAAAACACCGACTTCATGACTCCAAATTCCCTTATATTGGGCACACTGGCAACAATCCGTCCCTTTTGATTAATATATTTTTTAATTTTTTTCAGCACTGACCAGGGATCAAGCAAGTGTTCAAGGACATCTCCCATTATTATTATGTCAAAGTAACCTTCCGGATAATCAAGGTCAATTTCTTCAATATTCCCTACATGAAGGCCATTAAGCTTGCCCTTCAAATCCTTTATGGAGCCTTCATTTATTTCTATACCGAAAATTTCAGATGCCTTGCCTGTCCTTTTTAATTCCAACAGGGTTGCGCCGTTACCGCAGCCGATTTCAAGCACCTTTAAGCCTTCTCCCTCTATTAGGGATATCATGTCAAACCGGATGTTTGAAAAATATGCCTGATCTTTTTCATTATATAATCCTTCAAAATCTTTAGCCATTTATATCTCCACTTTTCCTAAAGATTGAGTAATTCTTATGCCTTATTTCAACTATAAGGTACAGCCCGACTGTGATATAAACCTCAGTAATCAGCACAGATACTGCCGTTCCATAATAGAGGAATTTATGTGCAAGCACCAGATTCAATAATATATTCAGAACCGAGCCGGACAATAAAACCGAAGTGTAGCTCTTCTTTTGTCCATAAGCCACAAGCGTCTGGTACGCCGGTATATTTAAAGCTACTATGAGAGGTACAAAGCTTAATATTTTCATAACTATTGCCGACTGCACCTGATTCCCGGCAATTATATAAACTATAATATCCGAAAGTACAAACACAAGCAAGCAGCCCAAAAACAAGCATGCATAAAGAGGTACAAATACTTTTCGGTAGAACCTTTTCAGTTTCTCAAGCGACTCATCTGCCAATCTGCAAATATAAGGGTATGTTGTCTGGAATACTATGCCTACCAAACTCCTTACAGCAGTTATTAACTTCTCTGCAACAGTATAATATCCTACAACGGTGTTATTGCCGAATATTCCTAATATCAAAACATTTGAGCTGATATATATGTTTATACTGAAACTTGATATAAATATATACCAGCCTTCCTTTATATTCTCTTTTAAAGCGTTTAAACCGGGTCTTACATATTTCACTTTGTAAACCTTCAGTACGACACACAGGCTAACAACGCCCATAATAACGGATATTACGGAATTTAAAAGCACAAGTCTCATAAAATCGCTTTCTGTTTTTATGATAATAAACACTAACCCTGTCGCTGCCAGCCTGGAAACAAAATTAAAATATGTGATGTATTTCATCTTCTCTATTCCCTGATAAAACCAGACAGGAAATAGTACATTGCCTATAACCCCGAGGAATGTAAGGAAATACACAGTGTCATAAACCCTTAGCTTCCCAAATATTTCAACAATAAGACTCATAAGTGCAAAGCAAACAACCAGCAAGCCAATTTTTATGGTCATTACAGAGCTGAATATCTCAGAAACCTTCTTATCGTCGTTTCTATTTACTGATATATCTTTTGTTGCCGAAAGATTAAATCCATAGTCGGTAACCATCTGAAAATATGATATTATAACGGCAGCATAACTTACAAGGCCATACTTGTCCATACCCAATACCCTTGTCAAATAGGGCATTGTAATAAGCGGGAATAAATAATTAAGTCCCTGCAAAACCGAAAGCGAAAAAAAATTCGATAAAAGCCTTTTATAATCAGCCGAAATTTTTCTTATTTTAAAAATACTATTCATTAACAATACCTGACAGTTTTTTGTCCTTATCGGAAAGAAGCACTTCCCCGATTCCCTCCAATGGCCATTCAATGCCAATAGCCGGATCATTCCATATTATCCCGCCCTCATCTTCAGGGTGGTAAAAATCAGTACATTTATATGCAAACTCAGCCTCATCCGAAAGTACCAAAAAACCATGAGCACAGCCTGCAGGAACATAAAACTGTTTCTTGTTCTCGCCTGTCAATATCACTCCATGCCACTTCCCGAAAGTAGGCGAGCCTTTTCTAATATCAACACACACGTCAAATACAGATCCAGACAATACCCTCACAAGTTTGCCCTGAGGATGCTTTATTTGAAAGTGAAGTCCCCTAAGAACCCCCTTTTTGGATTTCGACTGGTTGTCCTGCACAAAAACCATATTAAGACCTGCCTCTTTAAAATCATTGGCATTATAGGTCTCCATGAAATATCCCCTGCTATCCCCGTAAACCTTAGGTTCAATAATATATACTCCCTTTAAGTCTGTCTCATTAAAATTAAAATTGCCCATTTAGCACACCTCTTTGTCAGTTATCTTATCAACAATTCGTACTCTTATAATAGTTTTGGTATTCTCTAGATGTTATATTCTTCATACAACATTCCCTTACCCGCTATCTAAGCTTTTTTGATATAAATTCAATAAAAAATACTGCTATGAAGCAAAACATAAAACCTGCCGCAGCTGCAAGAACGGCATTTATGGCAATCCTTGGCGATGTCTTCAATGGTGCGCTGTCCTGTGACAAAATCCTTACATTGAGTAACGTGTCAATATCCGATTGTTTTAACAGCTCAAATTCCTTCTCAATCAGCTTATAAGCATCAAAGGCTTGGTTCGAAAGCGAGTAGTTATCCATAATCTCCCGGTATTGAGCTTGTTGATCTTCAGGCATATTATCAAGTATGCCTTCGGCTCCGACAGCTCCAACTTCCGCCGGAAATTGGGATAGTCCTTTTTTATAATTATTAATGTTTGTTTTTTCTTTGTTTAAGCCTTTTTTCAGCAGTTCATTGTTTTTCTCAATCTGTGCTTCAATTTCCAGCCGCATATGTTTGGAAAAATACTCAAATATTGATTTGGCTGCATTTACAAGGCCCTCTTGTTTTGTACCTGTTGCTATTATTGTTATCAATTTTGCATCATTATTGCATATTGCCTGGAAGGATATGCTCCTGTCAAGCTTCAGGCCTCCATATACTTTATCTCTGAATTCCTGGCTGTTTATAATATTTGTCATTGTATTTATATCGTAGCTTGGGTATTTGAATTGTTTCAATATCGGCCCAAGAAGCTTGTTATCCAGGCCATTTAATACACCTGGAGTTTTGTCAGTTCCATTATAATACACTATAGCCCCAGGAATTATACCGGACTCCATCTCCAAAGGATCCACATTAAACGTAAGCTTTGCATTATACGATGGCTTTTCAAAAAAATAACTGAAAAACAAGCTGGCCAACACACATACAGCTGTAAATGAAATCAGCACCCATTTTTTCTTTTTAATTACTTCTACAACCTCTTTAATTCCTATCTCATCCATACTTTTTTGACCCCATTAAATATAATGATGCAACTATATTTCTAAAATCTTTGCACTCTTTATCTCATACTTGCCCAACACAAAAATCCTGAGCATATTTTCCGACGGTTTAAAACCTTCAGGAACAGAGATTTCCGCAGAATATCCGGTACCGTTAAACTTTAAACTTTCGTTCTGCTGACTAAGTCCTGTTATTGCAAATGGTATTGTATCACCGGAAGGTTTATTTAAAAGTTCAAATTCAATCCTGTACTTTTTCTTTTCCGCAAGGCTAAGAGCTCTTGTCTCTAAATAGCTGCTGCCCGGCTGATCTTTACTCTCTACAGTAATAGCTCCGCTCGGATTGTTTACTGCAAAATTGACATTCCCGTATGGAGTCCACTGATCGGGAACCCCATCAAAGTTTATGTCCATATCCATAATACCATAAAAAACCAACTTTTCCAGTCCTTCTTTACCTATTAATTGCATTTTTTCTTTAGCATATTGAAGCCTTTCCAACTTCTCATCTGTTACTTGATCAAATATGAAAGGATTCAGATTTTTCTTATTCACTTTTTCAGCCCGGGCTTTTATATCATTCAGTTTATCAATATACTGGGCTGCTTTATCTTTTTTTCCTTCATTCAAATAGTACTGAACTATACTGTAGTATGCCCCAACCTCCTGCTGCCATTCTATTGGCCACAGCGGCCTTAATTCGGTCGAACGGTCAAATAGCGAAAGTCCCCTGTCTATTTCGTTGATACTGACATATTGTGAACCTACTTTAGCTATCAATGTACTATTGTTCCAGCTGAGCTTTTCGGCAGAATCAAGCAGTTTCTTTATCTCTTCTATATCCTGTGTCGTTTTTTCTTTTTTACTGAGAATCAGCTTGGTTGTATCTATCTTATACTGAGGCATCAGAGGGTCACTCTGTGCAGCCTTTTTCATACTGCTAATAGAGGCTTCAATGTCCTGGCTGCTTAATTTTACAGCCTCCCTTGCATTGCCCTTTGCGCCGGTAATAAAGATCGGTACAAAAAGTATTATTATCACAGGAACTACAATCACTCCTGCATGCGCATTAATTTTCTTAACTCCCGCAAGGCCGTTGAGTACCTTTAGAGCTTTATTGATAAAGGTAGATGAGTACTCACATGTTTCACCATCCTCATTATTTCTGTATCTTGAATTAAATATTCCCACAAGCACCCAAAAAACAATAAATACAGCCGACAATGAGAAATCAAAATCCAGGAAAGAATGCATCAGTAATCC
>JAEZNF010000422.1 GCA_023441845.1 Bacillota bacterium
GGGCTAAAATGACCCCTCTTACACTGTGGGACAAAGATAAAAACATTTATTATGTAGAGATATCCTTTCCTGATCAGAATTTATATGGAAAATCTTATTGTCAATTTTTTATAGCAAACTACAACGGTACATCGTGGGAGGCGTCAAACGACTACTCAAGGGATGGATTGAATGAAAAAGAATATACCGTCACTGAAAATATACCTATATATAAAGACGGAAAGCAGGTATACGGGAAAGACCCGTCGGGAGGGACTCCGTCAATCCCGCCTTCTCCTACAGTTCCTCCTACAGCACCAACAGGATTCAAGGTTTCCGGATATATTTCTCCTGAAATGGCATTAAAGGCAAATACAGCCGATATCCTGAGGTCCGGATTCAAGGTAGAGGTTACCGGTACAACATTATCCGCTTTAACCGATCAGAATGGCTATTTTGAGATAGCCAATGTTCCTAAAAATGCTGCAGGCTATACGTTAAAGATAACTAAGTCCAATTATCTATACAGGGAAATAAAAAATGTCTCCATAACTAAAGATATACAACTCACCACACAAAGCAATCCGGTCGGTATGTGGGCGGGAGACATGATAATTAAAGGAGTGCAGGATAACGCAATTAACATGACGGATATAGTTGAAGTCTCAAGATACTTTAACGCAAGTTCGAAGGATAGCAAGTATAATCAAAATGCCGATATAAATATGGACGGTGCCATAAACTTGACCGACATAATGATTATAGCAGCACACTTTAACAGAACATTCAGGGACTATCCTGTGATAGCACTGTAAGAGGCTAGAGTTGACCGATAGCTGCCGATTAACACATTATAGTAGTAAAAGAAAGGAAGGGTTTCATCTATGATATCCTTCCTTTTTTGAATCAGTGTGAACCTTAGTATTGGAGAAACACTGAAGTTCCTGTAATATCTCATAATTTGTGGACTGGTTCGTTATGACAATGTAATTAGCCAAATATTAGGCACTGTACACTACTTTGGATAGAATAAAATATCACAAACCAATTAATAGTGGAGTTATGCTGGTCATTGTGAATCTTTTAAAAATAGTCCCCATAAAGGAATTATGTAAATTAAAAAACCCAGTGCCTCATATATTGAAACACTGGATTCTGGCGGAGAAGCAGGGATTCGAACCCTGGCTCCGATTGCTCGAACTAACGGTTTAGCAAACCGTCCCCTTCGACCTGCTTGGGTACTTCTCCACAATTAACAGGTTGAACATCTAACTATTTCTATTATTTACTTTATAGTAAGTTAAACTTACTTGGCGGAGAGAGTGAGATTCGAACTCACGGTAGCCTCACGACTACGCCGGTTTTCAAGACCGGTGCCTTAAACCAACTCGACCATCTCTCCATATTCATTATCAGCGACGAAATTTATTTTACTATATGACGACGACTTTGTCAACACTTATAATCTGTTAGATTCTGCATATTTTTTTATTCTTAAAAAAATAATTCATAATAAACAGCAAAATCAGTAGAAACAGCCTCCAGGAGTATCGATAAGATACCTATAATTCTCAATAAAAGCACTTTCACGTTAATACCGGAATAGTTGCTTCAAAAAAATCCCACAGACTAAGGACTTATAGAGATAACAGAAAAGAATGGCTAACCCCCATGAAATAATACCGGACAGGTCTAACGGAAATAAAACATTAAATCTAAATGATAAAACTCCTTTAAGACATTCTTTTAAGCTATCAAGCATATTACCCGAGGGTATACTTCTCCAACCTGATTCTATAACCCTTATCAAGATTTTGCTCTCCCAAATTCATGTCCTCGTCCATTATAGACATCTCTTCTGGTTCATTACAAGCGTATTTAACATAGCAGTAATCAAATTTCTTAAGCTTTCTTTAATAAAGGTCCTCTGCCTCCCGGCGAATTGCCTTAAACAAATCTCATGGAAATGTCAAAAGCCTTAACAGTATGTGTAAGCTCACCTATCGATATAATATCTACTCCGGTACCTGCAACATCATATACATTATCCAGGCATACATTTCCGGAAGCCTCAACAAGAGCCCTTTTATTGATGAGCAGTACCGCTTCTTTCATCATATCAAGGTTCATATTGTCAAGCATGATAATATCTGCCTCTGCATCTAAAGCCTCATTTACCTGCGCCATTGTTTCAGTTTCTACCTCTATCTTTATTGTATGGGGAATACTCTCCCTTACCCTGTTTATAGCCTCTTTTATGCCTCCTGCAGCCTTTATATGATTGTCTTTAATTAAAACCCCGTCAGAAAGACAGTATCTGTGGTTGTGTCCGCCACCAGCCTTTACGGCATATTTTTCAAGCCCCCTCAGCCCTGGAGTAGTCTTTCTTGTATCCACAATCCTTACAGGTAAGTCTTTTACCCTTTTTACGAACTCATGTGTTTTTGTAGCTATTCCGGAAAGATGCTGAAGAAAATTCAAAGATGTTCTTTCTCCTTTAAGCAAAGCCTGTGTACTTCCCTTCATCTCGGCTATTATATCACCCTTATTTACAAAGGCTCCATCTTCGACCTTTCTAATAAATTCAATTCTGTCGTCCAAAACCTTAAAAACTCTCTCGGAAACACCCAAACCGGCTATAATTCCTGACTGTTTTGCTATGTATACAGCGCTTGATACTGCGCTATCATCAATCAAATTATCTGTTGTAATATCACCAAGTGCAATATCTTCTTTAAGTGCAGACTTTATAAGCTCATCGATTTCAAAACGGTTAATCATAAATCCTTCTCCTTAGAAAAAATTTAAATAGGGGTTTTGTTAACTGCTGCATCCCTTTACCTTTACTATATTTCTGCGCCAGTTTTCATCATCTGTTTTGCCGTAATCCGACCTGTAATGCGCCCCTCTGCTTTCTTTGCGTTCAAGCGCAGACTCAACTACAAGCTTGGAAAGCAAAACAATATTTTGTAATTCATAGTCCTTAATACTTTCATTTTTCATATCCTTTAACTGTTCATAGAAGCCGTCTATTATATCTTTTGCATAATTAAGGCCCTTTTCACTCCTTATAATGCCTACATGCTCAGTCATAACACTTTGTACCTCGGACCTGATTTTATCCCTGTCAAGCTCCTTTTTAACCCTCTGAGGCCTATACTCCATGTCGATCTTAATATTTCTTTTACTCTCATCCTTCAATATCTTCATGGTTTCAGAACCTATAATCCGGCCAAACACCAAACCTTCAAGCAGCGAATTACTTGCCAGCCTGTTGGCACCATGAATACCGGTACAAGCAGCTTCACCGCACGCATAAAACCCTTCTATGTTGGTCCGTCCGAAAACATCCGTCCTTATACCCCCCATGCAGTAATGCTCTGCAGGAGAAACCGGTATGTAATCCTTTGTAATGTCAATACCATAGCCAAGACACGTTTTATATATATTTGGAAACCTATTTTCAAGATATTCCGCATCCTTAAAAGCAACATCCAGATAAACATGGCTTGAATTTGTCTTTTTCATCTCTTCAAAAATACATCTTGAAACTACATCTCTCGGTGCAAGCTCATTTAATTTGTGATATCCGGGCATAAATCTGTACCCTTCAACATTTCTAAGAAGTGCCCCTTCGCCTCTTACAGCCTCTGATATCAAAAAGCTTTTATTTTCAGGATGATACAAAACAGTGGGATGAAATTGAATAAACTCAAGATCCATTAATTCCGCCCCTGCCCTATAAGCTAGAGTAACACCGTCACCGGTGGCAACAGCAGGATTTGTCGTGTTTTCATATATCTGTCCGAATCCTCCTGTAGCACAAATTATAACACTTGATAAATAAATCTTAAGTGAATCCGAATCCTCGTCATATGCCAGAATACCCTTGCAAGCACCTCCCTCAGTCAACAGGTCGATTGCAAAGGTCCTCTCTTTTATTCTGACATTGTCACGGGTTTTTACTTCCGCTATCAATTTATCGCACACTTCTTTACCTGTTGTGTCACCTGCATGAATAATGCGGTTTTTACTGTGTGCCCCTTCCCGTGTTAACGCAAGGTCGGTACCTTTTTTATCAAAATTAACACCATACCTGCAAATTCGTTTAATGTTGTCCGCTGCTTCATTAACAAGCACCCACACGCTTTTCTCATCACACAACCCTGCTCCTGCATTCAACGTATCTTTAAAATGCAGTTCGGGTGAATCTTCCTTATCAAGTGATACTGCAATTCCACCCTGTGCAAGAACAGAGTTACTGATGTCTATTGTTTCTTTGGTAATTATTGCAATATCGTAATCCTCCGCTATCTCAAGAGCGGTATAAACACCTGCTATACCGCTCCCAATAATCAATACGTCATGATACTCCTTCTCAATCTCAGCAGAATTAAAATCTATTAAACATCTTAAATTATCCAAAATATACTCCACCTTTTTCAAATGAAACATTTTCCCTGTGAACTTTTATTTATAATATAGATAAACAACTATATAATTGAATTTATCCATCGCTATTTTTAGCTACTTAAATATATTAAGATCTAAAGTTGTTTATCTTTAAATCAGAAAAGCCCGCAATCTTGCGGCCCGTTTATTCTGAAAGCTCCAGCATTCTGTCTAGTGACATTTTTGCCTTAATCCTTATTCCTTCATCTATTTTTATTTCATACTTCATCTCGTTTAATGCGTCGTAAACGCTTTGTAAAGAAGTCTTTTTCATATTAGGGCATATGAGGCCCTGTGACATTAAATAAAAAGACTTATCAGGGTTATTTTTCTTTAATTTATACATTACGCCCATCTCCGTGCCAATAATGAATTTATCATACTTTGATTCAGTTGCATAGTCTATTATCTGTTTTGTACTGCCCGCAAAATCGGCAAACTCGACAACCTCTGGCTGGCATTCCGGATGAACCAGCATC
>JAEZNF010000427.1 GCA_023441845.1 Bacillota bacterium
TGTTAATTAAAATTGGTGTAGTCTACCCATATCACTGGAGAACTTTGGTTAGGGAAGAAAACTGTACATATACTGTGTTTTTGTATGGTGTTTTACAAAAGATGTGTCAGATATATTTTATGCACCCAAATAAAATTATTTTGTTGACATAAGTATCGGCTAGTGTTAGAATTAATTTTTTGACATTGAATTGCCTTTATAGTATACTAAAAACGTAGAGTATTTTAAGGAGGTGGAAGATAATAATTCTATTATATTAAACGCATAATTTTCAAAGTTACATAATAATTCTTTTTGCAGTTTGTGTATTGATTTATTAATTCAAATATATTTTATCAGGAAGTAGCTTTTCCTTTAGTGACAGTTTCTAAAAATTAAAAGAATTTATAATTGGCTTTATGATTAATTTGCGGATTTTTATCTATAATAACAAACTATATAAATAGAGATAGAAGCATGTGTATTTTTATGGACTTGCTGTTTTGTATTGGAGGTATATGTATGTATAATATCGGTGACAGGATCGTGTATCCGATGCATGGTGCAGGTATTATTGAGTCTATTGAAGAAAAGGAAATTCTTGGACAAAAACAGAATTACTATGTAGTTAAAATTCCGGTTGGTGAAATGAAAGTTATGATACCCACCAATAATGTTGGGGATATAGGTATCAGAGAAGTAATTAGTACAAACGATGCGGACAAGGTGTTTGCCGTATTCTGCGAACATGATAAAGATGGATGTGCCAACTGGAACAAGCGCTACAGGGAAAATATGAGTAAAATCAAAAGTGGTAATATTTTTGAAGTTGCATGTGTTGTTAGGTCTCTTATGCAGAGAGACAAAGATAAAGGATTGTCTACAGGTGAAAGGAAGATGTTAAGCAGTGCCAAACAGATTCTCTTGAGTGAATTGGTCTTGGCAAAAAATATGGAGCAATATGAGATAGAAAAAATTATCAACAGCAATTTTCAGTTTTAATCATTTGTGAGGTAAAAAGGGTGTGTTGGAGGATAGAGTATAGTGCTTAATAAAATAATTAAGTCTTCCTTTGCAGTTGTTGGGGGTATTTCGGGTTTTACTTTAACGAATGCTATCTTCTCCATAATTGGTGTAAATATTAATGCTTTGCCAAAATCTGCCTGCTTTGTTTTCGGTATTTTATTCACCGCGGCTTTGTTTTATTTTACAGCAAACATAGTTATCGGATCGGTTTTTGCTGTGTTCGAAAAATTGGAACGTGCAATTCAAAAAATGACTTTGTATGAATCTGCACTTAGCTCAATTGGTACTATAATTGGGCTTGTTATAGCAAATCTGATTATAATTCCGGTAAAGAATCTTGATGTTATCGGGTTGCCCTTTGCTGTATTTGCCAACATATTTTTCGGGAGCGCATTTTTCGCTATCGGCATTGTATTGGCTAGAAAAAACGAGGGCATTCTGGAGCATTTTAAAAGCGGGAAAACAAGCCGGAAGAATGAAAATGTATCAATAAGGCACAAATTACTTGATACAAGTGTAATTATTGACGGCAGAATAGTCGATATACTGAGGACGGGATTTGTAGACGGTGAATTTGTTGTTCCTGGCTTTATACTTGAAGAGCTCAGGCATATAGCGGATTCCCAGGATTCCATAAAGCGTAATAAAGGTAGGCGAGGACTGGACGTTTTAAACCTTCTTCAGAAGGAGTTCAAGAATTCTGTCAAAATTGAGGATGTCAGTTCCACGGAAGGAATGGAAGTTGACGATAAACTGTTAAAAGCCGCTAAAGAGCTGGACGGTGTTGTCGTTACCATTGATTATAATTTAAGCAAAGTAGCCGGCTGCCAGGGTATTGAGGTGCTTAACATAAACGACCTTGCAAACGCTTTGAAACCTATTGCAATACCGGGGGAAGAAATGTTTGTACAGGTTATAAAAGATGGCAAGGAGAACGGACAGGGCGTTGGTTACCTGGATGATGGTACCATGATAGTTGTAGAAGGCGGCAAAAAATTTATAGGGGAAACCATAAAAGTAATGGTAACAAGCATATTACAGACTTCCGCAGGAAGGATGATTTTTGCAAAGCCGATTTTTCAGGCATAATGCCAAATAAAAATACTTTAAAAAATGTGAATGTCTGCTTCATGCAGCTTAAAATTCACTATTTTTAGGGCCATTTCCCGAAGGGGAAATCCGACAAAAGGCGAGTGGGCTTATGAATGGCCCCGAGCCTTTTATTTTGGGACCATAAGATAAATTGATTGATTTATTCAGAATTAGAGAGTATTCTAATGGCTCCGGAATAAATATCACCCGGAGTTTAATATTTTTTAAAGCTTCAAACCATTTCTATTGACACTGATATATGTCAAATATAAAATAAATAGTGTGTTTTTTTATGAAAAAAATAAACTGTTATCTGCTCTTTATATAGAGTATGGTTTGAACCGTTATTTGGGAGGAAAATAAAATGCCAGTTAAGTATGTTTTTGTAACCGGAGGTGTCGTTTCCGGTTTAGGTAAGGGTATAACGGCAGCATCTTTAGGGAGGCTGTTGAAAGCTAGGGGGTTACGGGTTACCATACAGAAGTTTGACCCTTACATAAATGTTGACCCCGGTACAATGAGCCCATACCAGCATGGAGAAGTTTTTGTAACCGACGACGGGGCAGAAACAGATTTGGATTTGGGACACTATGAAAGGTTTATTGATGAAAACCTGAGTAAGAACAACAATGTTACAACAGGAAAAATCTATTGGTCGGTTATCAGTAAAGAAAGAAAAGGCGACTATTTAGGCGGTACCGTACAGGTTATACCGCACATAACCAATGAGATAAAAGAAAGAATTTACAGGGTAGGCAAGTCCGATCACACTGATGTTGTAATTACCGAAATCGGCGGAACGGTCGGAGATATAGAAAGCCTGCCTTTCCTGGAAGCCATAAGGCAAGTTTCTACTGAAGTAGGCAGAGAAAAAGTCATGTATATCCATGTAACTCTCGTGCCATACCTGAGTAACTCCGAGGAGCCCAAAACAAAGCCTACGCAGCACAGCACCAAGGAACTGAGGAGTATCGGTATCCAGCCTGATGTTATTGTTTGCAGGTCTGAAAAGAATCTTTCCAAGGACTTAAAAGATAAGATAGGCTTGTTTTGCAATATCCCGGGTGACTGGGTTATTCAAAATGTAGATGCCGATATATTGTATGAGGTGCCCTTACTGCTTGAAAAAGAGGGCCTGGCGGATATTGTCTGTAAGAGGCTTGGATTAACATGCAGCGAACCAAATCTTACAGAATGGCAGGAAATGGTCAAGAAGCAGAAAACCCTTAAGAATACCGTAAAAATAGCTCTTGTTGGAAAGTATGTCGAACTCCATGATGCGTATATAAGTGTGGTTGAGTCTCTTAAGCATGGCGGAATTGCTAATGATTCCGATATAAAGGTTGAGTGGGTCAATTCAGAGCATCTTAATGAAAAAAATGTAAAGCAGCACCTGCAAAAAGTTGACGGAATATTGGTTCCGGGAGGTTTTGGAGACAGGGGAATAGAGGGAAAAATCCTGGCAACCAGGTATGCACGTGAAAACAAGATACCTTTCTTTGGAATTTGTTTGGGAATGCAAATGGCTGTTGTAGAGTTTGCAAGGAATGTAGCCGGATTAACGGATGCTCACAGTTATGAGTTTGATCCTGAGACGAAATACCCTGTAATAGATCTGATGCCGGACCAAAGGGATATAGATGAAAAGGGCGGTACTATGAGATTGGGCCTATACCCATGTAAAGTAAGTGAGAATTCAAGATCCGCAGGGATTTATAAAGAGGGACTTATATATGAAAGGCACAGGCACAGGTATGAAGTAAGTAATGAATTCAGAGAAACATTGGTTAAAAAGGGACTTATAATTGCAGGCTTGTCTCCTAGCGAAAAATTGGTTGAAATGGTTGAACTGCCTGATCATCCCTGGTTTATAGGCGTGCAGTTCCATCCTGAATTTAAATCAAGGCCAAACAGGCCCCATCCTTTATTCAGGGACTTTATAAGGGCTTCTCTGGAATATCAGAAGAAAAAACTGTGACAGAGTATGGCTGAATGTTATAAAATATGGTAGAGCCTGAATACGAGATCCGGAAGGTTTATAAATAACCTTCCGGATTTTTGTCAGAGGCTTTATATTCTCGGGTTGGTATTACGGTTATTTGTATTTGGGAATTATTTTGTGAACATACACAATAAGTATACTTATCCGGACAAAAGTAGAATGCTTGAAGGTATTTTCAAAAAAAGTTTTGACTCTCGTCAGAGAAACCCCCATAGAACTGGCAGAAGGTAAAAAAACGTGTCAGGGGACGGTTCTTTGACACATTTATTGTTGCGCAAATATGGTAAAATCAGGTTCTTGCTTGTCTAATCAGTAAGTTACTGCACTTAAAATGCTGCTTTGACGAATGGAAATATGAATAGTAATAAATAGCCTAATTTTTCAGATTAATAAAGTAGAGGGGCTGTTGCAAAATGCAGCTTAACCACTATACCTGTACCGGGATTTTATAAACTGTACGATATAATGTGGGTAAGAGATGTTTTGCAATAGCTTCTTTTCTTACTAGAGAGCATTTCCTGTCTCCTAAATTTCTGAGTTTTATATAGCATACGTTATCTAAAATTTCAATTTAGTATAAACTTTATTAAATATGACAATACTTATATTAAATTGATAAACATTCTTTTATAAATCTTGGGGGGAATAGATTATGAACAGAATAATGGTATTCGTGAAAGGAATCAGACTACATAAAGAGAGAAACTCTTTTGTAAAGGGTACAATAATTTTTGCATTAGTCATATCATTGATGGCGGGGTTGGTTCTTACATCGTACTCGGACAACCTAAATCAGGGTCTTGCAGATAATCTTATCAGGCTTCATGTGCTGGCAAACAGTGATTCACCGGAAGATCAGGCCTTAAAGAGGGATGTAAGAGATGTTGTGCTTAATTATATGAGAGAGAAACTTAAAGATTCCCGTGACATTGAACAGACAAAGAACATAATTTCAGGAGATTTAGAAAAATTAAAGAATATAGCCAGAAGCGAAATTGCAAGACAGGGTAAGAACTATGAAGTAACTGCTACACTAGGAAATTTTCCTTTTCCTACAAAGGCATATGGAGATGTAACCCTGCCGGCGGGCTTTTATGAGGCCTTGAGAATTGTAATAGGTAAGGGTGAGGGTGCAAACTGGTGGTGTGTTCTGTTTCCGCCGTTATGCTTTGTAGATGCCACACATGGCACGATACCGGATGATGTGAAAGAAAAACTCAAAAGTAGTTTATCTGAAGATGAATATAAAATAGTAACATCATCAGACAGTGAAGATGTGCCTGTAAAAGTAAGGTTCAAGGTTCTGGAGGTAATACAGGGCTCAAAAGTAAAGTTTTCCGGAATGCTCAAAAGAGTTTTAAAGTTCAGTAAATAAATTGGTATGTGAACTGTATACCTTAAAAAAAGAAATATAAGAACACCTGGCCTTGATACGATATTAGGGGCCAGGTGTTTTGTATTTGTTTTAAAGAGTCAAAACAGGTCACTATTGTTAATTAAATGTATTAATCTTGTAGTACTATTATGATATACTAAGAAAAAAGTTGGAATATTATGCTTACTGAAACTGAAGCAGTAAAAGCTATCTATTTGCGGGCTGAACATTTAATGGGTTTACAAATAAAAGTCGAGGATGGTTTTGATGGAGAACTTTGAATATGTGTCTATGCATTCAATTCAGTTTTATTTAGTCCTTGCTTTAAGGCTGCTGCTTGCCGGTATCCTTGGAGGAGTAATCGGATATGAAAGGGAAAGTATAGATAGGCCGGCAGGCTTCAGGACTCACATTCTGGTATGTGTGGGAGCGGCACTGGTTATGGTAACATCGGAATTTATATTTCAGAAATATAAAGGAACTGTCAATATCGATCCAGCAAGGTTGGGAGCGCAGGTAATAAGCGGTATCGGATTTTTAGGGGCAGGCACTATTATTCGGGAAGGATTTAATGCAAAAGGCCTGACTACTGCTGCAAGCCTGTGGGCGGTTTCGTGTGTTGGAATTGCTGCAGGAATAGGCTTTTATGAAGGAGCTGTCGCCGCTACCATACTAATTTATCTTACCTTGCTGGTTTTAAAAAAGCTGGAAGACCATTTTTCCAAAAAGCATAATTTTAGTGTCATATATGTTAAATCCGATAATGTCCCGGGGCAGATAAGTGCCATTGGCTGCATGCTTGGGAAGCATGATATAACAATAAAAAACATTGAATTCTTGACCGGTGATAAAGATAAAAGCTTACTGATCAAGTTTATAGTCAGTTTACCGCAGGGCATGGAAAAAAGTCTTATAATTGGTGAACTGCAAGGCATCCAGGGGGTTCAAAGGGTATACGAAGCTTGACAGGGCCAAATATAAAGAAAAAGATAATTGGGGGGAAGAATAATGCAGAGGAGATTTTACGATATTCACTGTCATGCAATGAATTTAAGTCATCCTAATTTTCTGGCTTTTGTAAAATGTTTTGAGAAGCCGGTTTTTAGTAATACCGATAAATTCTTAAAGAGCCATCGGCTGATAACATTTTTTGGAGCTAACTATTTACTGTTAAAGTTTCTATTATTTAAACCCTTTGATTCGAAAAATTTAATGGATATTCTTAAAAAAGCCGGCAATGAGGACTTACCGGATAAATTTTTAAACCTTATTGCTGCAATGGAGAATGATGTCGGAAGCTATTTTATTATGATGGAGGAATGCATAAAAGAGCACGTTATGAAGGACAAAAAGATAACAATAGGTCGCCGTCAAAATGGGCTCAGGTATTGGAGAACTACCCCGCTCTAAAACTGAATCTTGCACATTTCGGCAGGCTGAAATCATCGGAGGATAAGTGGGAGAAAGAAATATTGAAGCTCATAGAAAAGTATGACAATGTTTATACGGATATATGATACAGAGGATTTGATGATAACGGTTACAAGGTATTGAAGGATGCCTTTCAATACACAAAAGATGAGGGGTTTAGAAATAAGTTGAAATCAAGGATTTTATACGGTACAGATTTTATGATAAACCTTATTAAGACAGGCTCTTACTGCGAATACACAAATTACTTCCTTAATACTACGCATT
>JAEZNF010000484.1 GCA_023441845.1 Bacillota bacterium
CTTGACAGCCATAAAAAATATGAAAGATTTGTGAGAAATAATTATAAGCATTATGGTGAATTTGTAGCAGTAAGCGGAGGGTATTACCTTGAAAGTATAGAAGAGTTTATATTCTATAATGCCCGTAATGCCTTAAACATATATGATAAGCTCAAAGACATTGAAAGTGATAGCGAACGCTTTTATAAAATTACCAAATATATTTTGCCATTGGCCCAAAAAACTACAGCAGGATGTTTTGTGCGGTTTTATCTGGATGTCTTCAAGGAATGACATACTATTCTTCTAACCTATATCAGGCTATTAAAGATAAAAAGAGGAGGCTTACATTATAACCATCCTCTTTTATTATGGTCATTTCCCGAAGGGAAATCCGGCAAAAGGCGAGGGAACGGTCATTCCGCTTCGCCCCATTGCTCGTCTGTGCAGCCCGGGCCACGATGGCCACGAGCCTTTTATCAGGCGGTATTTCCCGTTCGTATTACTGGTTTATGTCAAAAGAATAGTTCCTTCCGGAATTATTATCCCAGTTGTTTGCGCAGTCCTTAAAGCATAAATTCAGTGTATCTGAATTTAAAACCGGCAAAGTAGCTTCAAAACCTGTATTTTTTTTATTCATCATATAGTATGAAGAACTGTCCCAGGTTGATCCGAAGCCTACATAAGCATATATGTGAGTTGCGCCGCTTTTTGAAAGCAGACCGTCATACATAATCTTAACCTTTTCGCCTGATGTCGGAACCGCAGGAGTAATGATTACTCCGTTTGACATATACTCGCTGTTCTTGCTTGCTCTTGGCATATCTAAAATCCTCCTTTTTAAAACAATGAATTAAAAAAACAATTTGATTAATTCTATAGTATTATTCGCTTTTATTATTTAAAAAATACTGTTGTCAAAAATAAGCACATGTAATTATGTGGGAATACTTTTTGTTATTTTGAGCATAATAAAAAAGCTTAGTGAAGTTCTAAAACAGTTGAAATGGAAGGCTATGGGATACCGGTATTTTTTCAAATTTCAGGTGATGCTTTTGTTTGAAGGAAATGGAATTTTAATCCTGGAGTTTGGGGATATTTGAAATTTGACATTAGTATGATGGAAATATTTAGAAATTCAATTATGATATGAAAGGATGAATCAAATGAAGGCTGTTATCATGGCGGGGGGTGAAGGTACACGATTAAGACCTCTGACTTGTAATCGACCAAAGCCAATGGTGCCGGTTGTAAACAAACCAGTCATGGAGCATATTATAGATTTGCTGAAAAAGCATAATCTTACTGATATTGCCGTTACACTGCAGTATATGCCGGAATTAATAAAGGAATTTTTCCATGACGGCAATGAGTTTGGGGTAAATATGAGATACTATATTGAACAAACACCGCTCGGTACTGCCGGAAGTGTAAAAAACGCCGAAGAATTTTTAAATGATACTTTTGTGGTTATAAGCGGTGATGCTCTGACTGACATTGATTTAAGCAAAGCAATCGAATTCCATTTTAACAAGGGTTCAATAGCAACACTTATATTAAAAAGAGTGGATGTTCCGCTTGAATATGGGGTTGTTGTTACTAATGATGAAGGAAGAATAACCCGTTTTCTGGAAAAGCCCAGTTGGGGGGAAGTATTCAGTGATACGGTAAATACCGGCATATATATTCTCTCACCCGAGGTACTGGGCTATTTTAACAAAAACGAAATGTTTGACTTCAGCAAAGACCTATTTCCGATATTGTTAAAGGAAGAGAAGCCGATTTATGGGTTTATAACGGAGGATTATTGGTGTGATATAGGAGACTTAAGGGCATATAACCAGGTCCATATGGATATACTGGATGGAAAGGTTAAAGTGGTAATTCCTGGGAAAGAAATAAGGGAAGGGGTCTGGGTTGATGAAGGAACCGAATAAGATAATGAAGCTCTGATCCACTCACCGTGTGTAATAGGCAAAAATACCAGGATAAAGAAGGGTGCAGTTGTTAACAGTTATTCGGTTATAGGTGATTTTAACATAATCAATGAAAGAAGCGGAATAAAAAGAAGTATTTTATGGAAAAACTGCATAGTTGACAGGAATGTACAAATAAGGGGCAGTGTCATTTGCAATAAGGTGCACATGAAGGATAATACATCGACATTTGAAAACTCAGTGATTGGCGACAGCACTGTGCTAAAGGACAATGTTATTATTAAGCCAAATATTAAAGTATGGCCTGATAAAATGATAGATGAAGGTGCAGAGGTTAACTCAAACCTGGTATGGGGATCGAAGTATACCCGTTCAATATTCGGAAATAGGGGAATTGCAGGAGAAATAAACGTAGATATAACACCGGAATACGCATCAAAGCTTGGTGCTGCGTATGGAGCGATTTTTAAAGGCAAGGCCAAGATAGGAGTAAGCTGTGATGATTCTTTTTCAGCACAGATGCTGAGAATTTCCTTTATATCGGGTTTGCTATCGGCAGGGATAGAGGTATACGATTTCGGTAAAATGCTTTTGCCAATTACCAGATCTGCAATCCGTTTTTACAAAAACGACGGAGGAATCCACATAAGCACCTCGACAGATTATGCCGGACGGCTTTTTGTCGATTTTTTAAATAAAAACGGCAGCAATATAGAAAGGGGCATTGAACGAAAGATAGAAAACGCTTTTGTTAGAGAAGATTTCAGCCGGTGTGAGGGTGACTGCATAAAAGAAATAAAAGTTATAAGCGATTACAGTAAGTTTTATCAGATGAGTATAATTAATAACGTTATATCGGATAAAATTAAATACAGGATAGTTTTAAGCTCCAGATCGAATTTTATTACCAGTACCATGTCGGAACTGCTTATAGGATTAGGCTCTGAAGTTGAAACCTATAACGTCAAACTTGTCAATTCGAAAACAATGCGCCAAAGCCAGCTACCCAATGATGTAAGGCTGTTTACAAACCATGTTAAAATGGGTGGCTTTGATCTGGGGGTATCAATAGAGGATACTTCGGAAAAAATGATGTTGATAGACAATAAAGGCAGAATTATAACCGAAGATATGTTTATTGCCCTGATATCTCTCATATTCTTTAAAAAGGTTCAAGGCGGCACAGTCGTTGTTCCCATATCTGCGAGCAACGTTGTGGAAAAACTTGCAGGTGAGAACAATGGAAAAGTTATAAGGACAAAAACTTCAACTCAGGATTTCATGGGGAAGATATTGGGAAGTGAACTCAAAGAGGAAATGCTCGACCAGTTTACCATGCATTTTGATGCGATGGCAGGTCTGGTAAAAATCCTGGATTTTATGAGTATAAACAATTACAAGCTTTCGGATCTGGTTGATATGATTCCTGATTTTTATATTTCAAAAAGCGAAGTTGAATGTCCATGGGAATCAAAGGGCAAGGTTATAAGGAAAATTATGCAGGAAAACAATGGTGAAGGAATTGAAACCCTTGAAGGAGTAAAAGTCTTTCAGGAAGGTGGTTGGGTATTGGTTCTGCCTGACGCTGAAAAGCCGGTATGTAATGTCATAAGTGAAAGCTACTCGGCTGAGTTTGCAGAAGAGCTTACCAATATTTATATAAACAAGATACGGGAGATCAGCAGAGGATAAAGATAGAGGGTAATCATAAAGATTACCCTTAATTTTTAGGCCGTTTCTAGGCGGAAAATCCGGCAAAAGGCGAGTGCCTTCGATGGCCCCGAGCCTTTTGTTTACCAGGGCCATTTACCTTTCCTGATTATATATGTTGCGAAAAGATTTTACATAATTAAATGCAGTTAAAGCGGCTTCATTTGCAGGATAAAAGCTGAATTTTTCGCAACATATGAATCAAGGCATATATTTTGCAATACCTAAAATGTTTATTGCAAAATATACAGTTTAAAGACGGGGCGTATTATAATAGTTCCTGTCTTCGGATTGATTCTCTTTGTTCGGAACAAATAGCTTAAACCCTTCTTCATAGTCTTTTACGGCGTCTAAATAATCCTGGTCATTAACTCTTCCGAAAACACCAAAGATTATTTCTTCAATATAATCATCGAAATAAGTTGTAATAAAGTAATTCCTGACTTTAAGATCTGTCAGCCCTCTGAAGTAATTTCTGGCAGGTGTAAGCCCGATGTCGACAAGTGCGCTGAAATCTTCCGTCACGATGTCATAATTGCTGTTAGAGCGGAGAATATCCATGTTGCCGGCCACTAAATCACTGATTGTAATAATTCCGATTTTCTTAAGCTCTTCCTGTATAATTGTTCTGCATAAAAAATGCCGGTCTGTCTCGAAATTTATTTTTTTGTATCTCTCAAGGTAGTATTCTTCGGGAAAATCCATATCGGTTCTCTTGAGAACAGCCTCAGACAATACCAGAAGTCCCCTGTCAACAAGGTATACTAAAAAATTCAAATCCCTGTCGCCGCCACTTTTAGCTTTTGAATTATCCAGAATGTTATCCAGTGTAACGCTTAACTTTCGCTTTTCCAATTTATTCAAAAGATTACTGCTTATCAAATGTATCACCTCGACTTTAGTATAACCAGGATAGCGGTTTGGTAATCTATAGACACTTTTCTGAAGCATTAATAATTATATTTTACATTTGCTAAAATTGCTTGAAATATTGATGTAGAATAAGTAGAATAGGAATTGTGGCTGGTTTTAAATAATGTTTGCCTATTAATGGTAATGCACTTATTAACAATAGGAGTCATAACAATATGAAGCTGAATAATAAAAAATTTGTAATTTTGGTTATATTTATGATGTTGGGAGCCGTAATGTCGATGCAGGTCAGAAGTATAGTAAGTTTAAACGAACATAATGCATCCGAGTCCCTTAATGATTTTGAAAAATTGAAAAGTGATATAAAAATCCAGAAAGAGGCAGTGCAAAAATTGCAGGAGCAGGTAGACGAGAAAGAGAAGAAGAGGGATGAATACAGGGAAAGTGCTATAAAGGACGTCAATAACAGCTATTTGAGCAGCTTAAAGAAAGAGCTCGATGATATGAAGTTCATATCCGGTCTTACCGATGTTCAGGGCAGTGGAGTTATTGTTACTTTGGATGACGCCGAAGCAAGGA
>JAEZNF010000437.1 GCA_023441845.1 Bacillota bacterium
CCTTGAGCCCCCTTGCAGTTTATCATGTTATTGCCTGCAGCATCAACAAAAGGCCCATCGGGATTTCTGGAGCGCGCAACTCTTATATTATAGCCTCCGGTTGCGTCCAAACCGCCAAAACTCAAAAACAAATAATAGTAATCCGTCAAAGGACTATAAAGCATATATGGCGCTTCAATACGGCTGTGGTTTGCACCCAGTAACTTTTTTCCGTAGCCCTGCCCTGCAGTTGGCTTTCCTGTATCAGGGTCCATTTTCAATATGTATATTCCTCCAGAATAAGAGCCATAAACCATCCAGAGATTACCGCTTTTATCAAAGAAGGTGTCGGGGTCAACTACATTGGGGTGTTTTGTGGCGTCATAAACTGTACCGTCCTCGCTTTTTGCTCCCCACATGCCGGATTTCAATATAATACCCAAGTTCTTGTATGGACCGGTTACATTATCAGAAACGGCCACGCCCAGAGTAGACCTGGGAGAATCACCCTTACAAAGGCAGTAATACATATAGTACTTTCCGTTTTTAAGCTGGATTACGTCTCCTGCCCACATTGTATCGGTTTGAGCCCAGTTAAAACACTCCTTAAGCTCCTCATACACATTTGGAATCAATGGATTTGTATTTGAAACACTTGTTGAAATTTGTTGCCACTTAATAAAATCACCGGTGCTGGCAGATGCAAGGTGAGAGCCTATTACATAATAGGTACTGTTAGCCTTGATTACAGAAGGGTCATGTACCGATACATCCTTAAATACAGGTGGCGGAGGAACGGTAGGAGTAACTGACGGCGAAACCGGTTTAGCTGGAGTAACTGTTGGAGTAATCGACGGCGAAATCAACATGGTAGGGGTAACGGTTGGAGTTTTGGATGTAGCCGGCGTTGAAACCGATACCCGTGTATTAAACTTCTGTGCTGCCAGAATAACATCGCTCATGTTTACAGCCCCATCGTTATTGAGGTCACACTTTTTGTCATAATTGGCATCTTTGGAAGTAGTATTAAAATGGGCAGCTATCAGCATGATATCGGACATGTTAATTACTCCATCCCCGTTTATATCAAGTACGGACTCTTTACTTGCAGAAAAGTTATCAGCAAAACCGACCGATGCAGTAAATACCAAAATTAACGCCAATATTAAAAATACTCTTATTGATTTATACATACCCAAAAACTCCCACTTATCTATAAATTCAAACCAAAGTATCGGTAACTTCGCACCCATTCATTTTAAAATGTATATTTTAAAATGAGCACAGCTTAATTTTATTTTACACTTTCAACCAGCAATTTAACAGCATTTTCAATGTCGCTTATGCTGGCCATCTCAACAGCACTGTGAACATATCTGCAGGGTATCGAAATTGCGCCGGTCGGAATGCCCCCAATAGACATGTGAATGGCACCCGCATCACTTCCGCCGCTTTCAAGCACCTCATACTGGAACGGTATATCAAGCCTCCCGGCTGAATCCTCCAGAAGCCTTTTAACATCAGGATGGCATATTACCGACCTGTCCTTTATTTTTATTGCCGGCCCGCTGCCGCACTTTACCTCCATAGGTATGCATTCAGGTGTATCACCGGTCGAAGTTACGTCAACCGCAATGGCAATATCGGGTGCTATCCTGTACGCAGCAGTCTTTGCTCCCCTTAATCCGAGCTCCTCCTGAACGGTAAACACAAAATAAATCTCGTTATCGGTTTGGGGTAAATTCTGAATTGCCTTTATTAAAACCGCGCAGCCCGCTCTGTCATCCAAAGCCTTCGATATTATCATATCGCCGTCAATTACTGCATCACCCAAAACTACCGCCGTCTCACCGATTTTTACCCTTTTTTCGGCTTCCTCTTTGCTTTTGGCACCAATATCGACATACATGTTAGAGAGCTTGAGATTCTTCAATTCATCCAGCTTTTCTTCGTAAAATACCGCTCCTACGGCTCCGTTTTTAAACCTTACTCTCTGGCCCAGCAAATAAAACTGCGAAACCCAGCCAATATCCGAAAATCTTATAAAACCTTTATCATCTATGTAGGTTGCCATAATTCCGATTTCGTCCATATGCGCAGCCACCATTATTTTCTTTCCCGTACCCTTTTTAACTGCTATAAGGCTTCCGAGAGCATCTACTTCAACAGTATCAACGTATTTTTCTATTTCTCCCTTAATAAACGATCTTACCTCTTCTTCATTTCCCGATACTCCGAATTTACCTGTCAAATTCCTGATCAATTCAAACATCCTGTATTCCTCCGCCATTTATTAAATTCAATATGGTATCCTCATTGTCAAGATCCTTTAAAACTGTTTTTAATAGCATTTCGCAAGCATTATAATCCTCCATACTCATTACCGACGAAGGAGAGTGAATGTACCTGCATGGTGCAGAAATTGATGCAACCTTTACCCCGCTTCTTGTACGCTGTATTCTGCCCGCATCATTTCCCCCGGATGTGGTTTTCTTGTATTGGACCTTTATGCCGTTTCTCTCTGCCAGCTTATATAAATAATCCACCAGTCCCTTATCCGGGTAAGATGTCCTGTCCATTATAGTAATTACAGCACCGTCACCAAGTATTGAAGAGTAATCA
>JAEZNF010000604.1 GCA_023441845.1 Bacillota bacterium
CCATAGTGACGTATATGCTTGCCGTCAGACCGGTTTCGCCATGTTAGCCGAATCAAACCCACAGGAAGTTATGGATTTGGCTGCCGTTGCACATCTTGCAACAATCGAAGGTAAAATACCGTTTATCAACTTCTTTGACGGTTTCCGTACATCGCATGAAGTTCAGAAAATTGAAACATGGGATTATGCAGACCCTAAAGAAATGTGCAACATGGATGCCGTAAAGGCTTTCCGCGATAGTTCATTGAATCCGGAACACCCGGCAATGCGTGGTTCACACGAAAACGGAGATATATTCTTCCAGCACCGTGAATCATGTAACAGAGTTTATGATGCATTACCGGCTATAGTTGAAAAATACATGGCTAAGGTAAATGAAAAGCTTGGTACAAATTATGATCTGTTCAACTACTACGGAGCTCCGGATGCTGACCGCGTAATTGTTGCTATGGGTTCCTTCTGTGATGTGGCTGAAGAAGTAGTAGATTACTTGACGGCTGCAGGTGAGAAAGTCGGACTTATCAAGGTTCGTTTGTATCGTCCCTGGGTTTCAAGCAGCCTTCTTAAGGTTCTTCCAAAGACAGCTAAGAAAATCGCAGTCCTTGACCGTACAAAAGAGCCGGGAGCATTGGGTGATCCATTATACCTCGATGTTGCTACAACTCTTCGTGAAGCAGGACTCAATGATATAATAGTAACTAACGGACGTTACGGACTTGGTTCAAAGGATACTCCTCCTTCTTCAGTATTTGCAGTTTATACTGAACTCAAGAACGAAGCTCCTAAAAAACGTTTTACAATCGGTATAGTAGACGATGTAACATACTTAAGCTTGCCTGAGATCAAGCCGGCTCCTATTACAGCTGCTCCGGGTACAGTAGAGTGTAAGTTCTGGGGTCTCGGCGGAGACGGTACTGTTGGTGCCAACAAGAACTCTACAAAAGTAATCGGCGACCACACTGACAAATATATTCAGGCATATTTCCAATATGACTCAAAGAAAACAGGCGGCGTTACAATTTCTCACTTAAGGTTCGGTGACAAACCAATAAGAAGCCCATATTACATTAATCAGGCTGACTTCGTTGCATGTCACAATCCATCTTACGTTCTTAAAGGCTTCAAGATGGTTCAGGACGTAAAACCGGGCGGAATCTTCATGATCAACTGCCAGTGGTCCGATGAGGAATTGGATACAAAATTGAATGCT
Organism: Bacillota bacterium; assembly: GCA_023441845.1. Taxonomy (GTDB): domain Bacteria; phylum Bacillota; class Clostridia; order Acetivibrionales; family DSM-2933; genus JAEZNF01. The sequence continues at coordinate 1,211 of JAEZNF010000604.1, forward strand.
GCTGCAAAGAAATATATTGCTGACAACAAAATTCAATTATATACAATCAACGCTATCGATATAGCGAATGAAATCGGTATGGGTAAACGTACCAACACAATTCTCCAATCTGCATTCTTCAAGCTTGCAAACATCATGCCGATTGAAGATGCTGTTAAGTTCATGAAAGAAGCCGCAAAGAAATCCTACGGCAAAAAGGGTGACGCAATTGTAGAAATGAACTACAAAGCAATTGATGCCGGTGTTAACGCACTTCACAAAGTGGAAGTTCCTGCATCATGGTCCAATCCTGAAGCTGATCCGGCTGCTCCTGAGCTTGCAGGCCGTCCGAAGACAGTTAAAATGGTCAAAGAACTTCTCAATCCTATTGCATTAATGGATGGAGACAGCCTCCCAGTATCCGCATTTGCAGATAATGCAAACGGAGAGTTTGAACTTGGTGCTTCTGCATATGAAAAACGTGGTACAGCTGTTAACGTTCCTGAATGGGATCCTGCATCATGCTTGCAGTGTAACATGTGTTCATTTGTATGTTCACATGCAACTATACGCCCATTTATGTTGAGTGAAGATGAAGTAAAAGCAGCTCCTTCCAATATAAAGCTTGCCGATACCAAACCAAAGGCAAGCGAGTACAAGTTCTGCATGAGCGTTACTCCATTGGATTGTATGGGTTGCGGTGAATGTATCACTGTATGTCCTACCAAGGGTAAAGCTATTAAGATGGTACCGCAGGAATCACAGTTAGACCAGCAGCCTGTTTTTGATTATTTGGTTGCTAACGTTGGCAAGAAGCCTGGCGTTCCTGCTGAAACTACAGTTAAAGGTTCACAGTTCAATCAGCCGCTTCTCGAATTCTCCGGAAGCTGTGCAGGATGTGCCGAAACATCATATGCTCGTCTTTTAACCCAGTTGTTTGGTGAGCAAATGTATATATCAAATGCTACAGGATGTTCTTCCATCTGGGGTAACCCTGCTGCAACAAGTCCATTTACAGTAAATAAGGATACCAACAAAGGTCCTGCATGGGCAAACTCATTGTTCGAAGATAATGCAGAACACGGTTTCGGTATGCAGCTTGGACAGAAAGTCCTCCGCGAACAGGCAATAGCAAAGATTGAGAAGCTTGCTGCTTCCGATAAGGCATCTGATGATTTAAAAGCTGCTATTGCTAAATATATCGAAACAAAAGATCTTACAAAAGAAAACACCCCTGCTACCGGCGCATTAGTTGCTGAGCTTGAGAAAGCTGCTGCCGCAGGCTGTGATCTTTCTAAAGAAATTCTTGAGAAGAAGCAATACCTCGCTAAGAAGTCAATATGGATTCTCGGTGGTGACGGATGGGCATACGATATCGGCTTCGGCGGACTTGACCATGTAATTGCTTCCGGTGAAGACGTAAACATTATGGTATTTGACACTGAAATGTATTCAAATACAGGCGGACAATTATCCAAAGCTTCCAACATCGGTGAAGTTTGTCAGTTTGCTGCAGCCGGTAAGGATATCGGTAAGAAGAGCCTTGCTGAAATCGGTATGAGCTATGGTTATGTATACGTTGCACAAATCGCTCTTGGCGCTAACCCGAATCAGACTATGAAGGTTCTTACAGAAGCTGAAGCTTACAAAGGACCATCCTTGATTATTTGTTACGCTCCTTGTGAACTCCACGGAGTTAAAGGCGGTATGAACCACTGTCAGGATGAAATGAAGAAAGCCGTAGCTTCCGGTTACTGGAACCTCTTCTCATTCAATCCTGCGCTTAAGGCACAGGGCCAGAACCCATTCACCTTAACTTCCAAGCCGGGTGACGGAACTTATCAGGAATTCCTGAAGAACGAAACACGTTACACACGTTTGTCAATTGCATTCCCTGAACGTGCAGAAAGGCTCTTCAAGGAATCCGAGAAAGCAGCTATGGAACGTTATGAGCATTTGTTAAAGCTGGTAGAGCTTTATAAATAAAATAAAACTATCGGTATCAGCTTAGAGTTGATACTTCTATAAGCGAAATAAAAAAATCGCCATACCTTGTAAAAAGGGTATGGCGATTTTTTTATAAAAAAGAACCTGATGCATAAAATCATCAGGCCCAAAAATCTATTAAAAATAGTTAATTAATATCATAATATGTCTTCGTTGTTGCAGTAGTTGACGTCTGCGGTATCTCTAACGTTTTTATTTCCGAAAGGTCATCAAGCTTATTTGCTTTTATCTTACCCTTGGAAAGAGTATACAGCGTATCGTTTATATACATTGCCCTATCAACGTAATTCTTATCCTGGTAATATGTTTGACCGTACTTGATATAATCCTCTTCCGGAATATGAGTAACTCTTCCCTTAAGTGTGAAACCCTTTTCCATGTCAATATTGTAAACATATGCTCCCTGGAATGTGAACTGCCCGTATTGCGGATTAACGCCTTGTTCGGCAGCCGACTTTTTAATTTCTTCCGGTATCTCCATTAATGTAACAGGAAAAGCCATCAGGTTTTTACTCTTTGAGAATAGCAGCGCTTTATGGTTTGTAAGAAGCTCCGAATCGGTTCCCCTGTCCCCTATTATTACCTTGAACTTTTCTACAGGGTTGTTCACATCCGTAATATCAAACATGGCTACTTTCATTCCCTGATACCATGCAAAAGTGTCATATGAAGAATCAATAGTGTCCTTTCCAAAGCCTATAATGTGGTTCTCATCATATGGATGCAGATAATCACTATAGCCCGGTATTTTAAGTTTTCCGAGAATAACAGGATTTGTCGGGTCTTTCAAATCAAAAACAAACAGTGGGTCAATCTTTTTGAAGGTTACCATATATCCCCTGTCCCCCATAAACCTTGTAGAGTATATCTTCTCTCCCGGAGCTATATCTTCGATTTTACCGGTGATTTTAAGTTCTTTATCAGCAATGTATAAGTTATTTGTTGAATTCCCTCCAGCTGCATTGCCTAAAGTAGTAGCTATGCGGAAATAACCCTTGTATTCGTCCATTGAGAACTGGTTTAAGATATTACCCGGAACTTCTCCCTTACCTGCAAACGTAACATTTCCATTTTCCATAGCAAACTTATAAACTATTGTATTCTGGGTGTTGCGGGCAGGCACTGCGATTGTTGGCATCACTCCGTTTGAAATTGCAGGCATAATTATAGGTGTAGAGAAATAATTTGTTTCCGCAACGTATATGTTATTTTGTGAAACAAACATATTCTGGCCTCCGCCAAGGTAACTGGAAACGAAAACCTTGCTGTTGGCATCATCAACATTTAAACCTGCTATTGACATGTAATTATTTCTGACAGCTTCAGGAAAATAGTGTATGCTTTCAAGTCCTATTGTCTTAGCATCTCCTGCAAGCTTTGTATCATAGTATATCGGTTGAGTCTTGTCCCCGTAGATTGTCTTATTGGCAACCAGATACAAATACGAACCGATCTTTCTCGAAGAGAAGTAGCTTCCTTCAATCTCAACTTCTCTGATCTTATTAATTTGTGTTTTGTCCTTTATATCAAATATAATGGCTTTTGTACTTGTCCTTGTAC
>JAEZNF010000505.1 GCA_023441845.1 Bacillota bacterium
TATTGAGTCCGTCCTGGGGATCAATATGCTTTTCTTCCCCGAAAGGCAGCTCCCGGCCTCCCGCATCGACTCCGTTCAATATTTTGCCGGATACTCCTTTCAAGTATTTATCCATTGTTGCTTCAAGGCCGTCCAACCCTTGATTATCGGCACCTGTAAAACCTATAACATGCGCCGCAAGGTTCCTGTTCGGATAAAACCTTTTCGCATCCTCAACTACATATATTCCCTCTATTCCTTCTTCTTTAACCCATCCCCGTACCTTATCTCCTACCTCTTTGTCTACCTTTCTTTTTATCCTTTCGTAGCGGCTCTTCCTGCTTAATTTCTTTACTATATCGTCCTTATCAATGTTTAAAATTTCAGCAAGCTTACCTGCCAGATAGTCCTTATCCTTTTGTGAATTTCTTATTTCCTGGGGGTTAACGGAAATTGTTTCTACCGACGCGCTTACAGCAAGCTCTTTACCGTTTCTGTCGTATATTGTGCCTCTCCTTGCAGTTATCTCGATACCGGAATTCTGCTGGTCGAAAGCCATCTGTTGATACATATCGCCATGTACTATCTGTATCCATCCGAGTCTAACAAGCAAGGCTATTACAAGAGTAGAAAAGGATATTAAAACCACAAGAAGCCTCTTTTTTATCAAAAGACTTGTTCCTGCCAAAACCCATCACTCCCATTCAAAGAAAAATAAAAGTCTCGGCGCCATCAAGGCCCAGATCGCATGGGCAAGCAGTGAAGTAAAGCGTAACGGCCAGCCCACTCGCCTTTTGCCTGATTTACCTTCGAAAAATCCGGCTCTAATCAAAAAAAAAAGACTATAGAGTATAAACTAATCGTTTATATTATCTAAGGTCCTTAACTTTAAAATATTCAGGTATTTATAATCAAAACTTTTTAGTAACAATTTTTCATAACCTCTCATTCTATGGAAAGGTAAGGTTTCCCTTTAGAGAAAGGGTAATCAATCAAAAAAGTTTGTTATATCGCTGACCACATCGGATACCATAGCAATAACTCCTTTACCGTCGGCATCCTTACCGTCTATTGCAGCAACTTTCATAACATCTTTTTTAGGTACCCTGACATATACAATCTGGTATTTATCAGGTTCTTGCATATCCAGTCTGGTTAATGCAATTTCCTTTATCCGGTTTAAGTCAAGGTTTTTTTGTATCTCAAGTCTAAGCTGTATATTGGCATTTTTCTTATCATTATAGTATTTGTTCATTTTATTCAATTCGTAATTTACCTCAGTAATTTCAGCATACATTAATATCACACTTAAAAAAGCTGTAAACAGAACAAAAACCGCGAATACAAGCTTTACCTTAACCTTATTATTAGCTCTTCGTTTCTTTTTTGCTTTAAGTACTTTATTTTCCTCGTATACGTCATACTCGATTTTCGGAGCTGCCGATCCATATACATAGTTTTTTTCCTCCGGTAACAATTGTATTCACCTCCACACAAAATTATTCTGACTTTAAGCCTTTCATTTACATTCTTTAACAGACCCCACAAGGACAGTAAATCCGGGAGCGGATTTAAAAAGCCGCTCTCCCGGAATTAATCAAGAAATAAACAATCCTTGCTTTCTAGGGTTTCTCTTTTGTACCTAACCTCAATTTCTTCTCTTGTTTTTCATTTTTCTTTTGTTCTTTTTTTATTCTTTTTTTTGTTCTTTTTCTTTTGTCTTTTCTCAATCTTTTCTTTAGTAGATTAAAATCTTCTTTTGTTTTTTCTTCTTACTGCTTTTTTGTCTTTTGTATTAAAAAATCTTTTGTATCTTAAAACTTTTTCTTTTGTAATATATGTTAAACTTTTTTTAACACTCGAAGTTTAGCACTCCTTGCCCTTGGATTCTCGTTTAATTCCTTTTCTCCAGATATTATAGGCTTTCTTGTTACCAGTTCCACATCCGGTATGCCACCACATACGCAAACCGGGAAACTTGCCGGACAAGTACAGGGTTTCGCCCTCTTTTGGTATTCGTTCTTTACTATCCTGTCCTCAAGTGAATGGAAAGTTATTATACACAACCTTCCATCCGGTTTTAATATGGATACGGCTTCTCCTATCACCTGCTTTAAGACATCCAATTCCTTATTGACTTCTATCCTTAACGCTTGAAATGTACGTTTTGCAGGATGCGGGCCTTCCCTTCTTGCAGCACTCGGTATCGCAGCCTTAATAATATCCACCAACTCAAATGTAGTATTTATCCTGCTCTTTTTTCTTTCTCTTACTATAAACTCAGCTATCCGCGATGCCCATTTTTCCTCTCCATAGTCTCTTATAATTTCTTTTATCTTTATTTCATCGTATTCATTCACTATGGTACCGGCATTCAATTCAAGGCTCCTGTCCATTCTCATATCCAAAGGAGCATTATGCTGGTAACTGAATCCCCTCTGGGCTTCGTCGAGTTGGTGTGATGAAACTCCAATGTCTAAAAGCACCCCATCAACTGTCTCAATCCCGATTTCCAAACATTTTTGCCTTATATTTTTAAAATTACTGTTTATCAACACATATCCAGCCTGGCTATTCAGACCATTTAGCCTGTCCCTGGCTGTCTCTATCGCAAAGGAATCCTGATCAAAACCAATCAATATTCCTTTCGGACCCAGTCTTTTATATATTTCTCCGGCATGGCCTGCGCCTCCGACTGTTCCGTCAACATAGACGCCTTCAGGCTTAATATTGAGATTCTCAATGCATTCATTAAGTAAAACCGGCTTATGATTAAATTCCATTTGCACACCTATTTATATCACTATTCCTAATGCCGTTAAATTCTCTGCTAAAGCATTTGGATTGGCATTAACATCTGAAATGTAGTTCTGCCATTTATCCTTATCCCATATTTCAACTCTTCCGGATACTCCTACAATAGTAACGTCTTTTTCAAGACCGGCATATTCCCTTAAATTTTGTGGTATCAGTATTCTTCCTTGCTTGTCCGCCTCGCACTCGGTGGCTCCCGAAAAGAAAAACCTTACAAATGCTCTGGCGTTCGGGTCGGTTAATGGTAATGCTTTTAGCTTTGACTCTAGATTTCCCCAACCATCCTGTGAGTATGCAAACAAACAGTTATCCAAGCCTCTGGTCACCATAAACTTTTCTCCTAAGGCTTCTCTTAACTTTGACGGCATTATTACCCGCCCTTTTGGATCAACTGAATGTT
>JAEZNF010000637.1 GCA_023441845.1 Bacillota bacterium
AGGCGTATCCTTCAATACCTTAAAGCCTATTACAGCAAGAGTACCTGATTTTTCCTCAGGACCATATTGCTTATAAGACAAATAATCCATGTAGGATATTCCAAAGTTTGCTATACCGTTTTCCAAATCATGTGCTGCTATTGTTACAGGTGAAAAGTCTCTATTTGCTAATATTGTGTTTCCACCTGGTTTTGATATTGGAATATACGCACTACCAGTACTTGGATCTACTAATTGAAGTACACTTGGGTCGTATTTAAGATTTACCTGATATCCAGCAAGCCATTCGATATCGTTTACAGATAATGTAGCTGTAACAATCTCGTCTACTTTTGCAGTAGTCTTATCAAATGAGAGTTCTATCTTGCTGCCCTTAACTGGTGTTGATGTCGGTTTTTGGGTCGACTTTGTTGGAGTCGGATCATTCTTAGTTGTCGGAGTTGGATCAGATGTCCCATCATTATTAATTGCTGGGGCTGAAACTACTGCATAGTCAAGTATCGGTTCTTCACTATCAAGAGTAAATAGTGTTGTTCCATTTATTGAACCAGGCATAGCATCTGAATCAGCAAAATTCACAGTTGTAGGAGCAACCTTTTTAACTTTAAATCCTATTACAGCAAGAATACCGCTATTTTCTGCTTTACCATACTTTCTAAATGAATCTGTATCCAAGTATGACCTTCCGAAATTCAGTATTCCTTCTGTTAAGTCTAACGCCGATATTGTGGTCGGTGAAAAATCTGCTTGATTTAAAATGGTATTTCCATCTGGTTTTGAAATAGGTCTGTAAGCTGTTCCATCCGGAGAACATGGTTCAAGAACTTCCGGATCATACTTAATATTAACTTGATATCCTACAAAATTGTTAATATCATTGACACTCAATGTCGCTTTAATAATGTCTCCCACGGCTGCTTTTGTCTTATCAAGTTCTAGAGTTATTTTCGGCGATCCAGCAGCAAATGCTACGTTAGCAAAAATGTTACTAAAAACCATCAAAGTCGCCAGCAAAATTGTTATTGCCCTTTTAATCTTCATCAATTATAAACCCCCTTATATTATTTCAATTACTTTTTACTTTTCTTTTTTCTTTTTATCTTACCTCCTTAACTAAAAATTAAATAAATTGTATTAAGTTATAGCTAAGAAAAATCCCCCTCAGCATTTTATATAATTAACAGTCTGACAATTGATAACCTACTTAATTAATCGTGCCAGACATATTTATCATATCATCTCTATTTACTTCTTACGCCTTAAAATTCGGGTCTTAAATTTTTCGATTTATTTTCTGCCTCCTCTCCGAAATCATCACATTAAAGATTTTATATAAAAACAAAACCCGAATTCAATAGACGGCACCCTTGCTCTGGCAAGAACCAAATACCAAATTCTGAATTGAGACTTAGCAAACTCCTATGCTGTTTTAAACTTAGTAAACATTAAACTGCTTACATTTATTGTTACTTAAAGTCTAACATTCAGTTATCGTCTCCTTTCAATGCTATACAAGTCCCAAACACCTGTAAGAATAGTAATAGTCGTAAATTTCGTAACCAAATGTTGAACCAATAATAAATTGTTTTAAAGTTTTAAATAATATATCAGCATTCTTATTTTGAGAATATGTGAAATTTCCGGAACAATAAAGTTTTGAGGAGTAAACCCAGGAAAATCCATAGGATTAAATGGAAAGGCTAATACTTTTCAGTATTATAAGAGTTTGTACACGTATACTCCTACTCCACATTTCAGCAAACAGTCTTTTATGACCAGCTTCTCTCTATAAAATACTTCTGTCAATCTGTGTCAATTAACAGCTGATATATTTACTTCTCAATGAACTCATCTACAAAAATCATTATTATCTGTGTAGTGATTTTTATAGATACTAAAAACCCAATCTTATTTGTAATCTAAATCCTAATTATAGTATAGTAGATTTAAGCTATGATTTTAATTGATAATTCTGTTATTTACTGAACAATTTTGGTCTCACTTAAATAACTTCTTATGTACTTAAACTGCATACTTCCTAAAAAGCTTGTTTATTCAAAATGTACAATGATAGTACATTTTGAATAAGTAATCAGCTTATCAAGTAAAGATAAACAACTTTATAATTGAATTTATCCATTTCTTAAAACATAGCTTTTTTTCGCTGCTTAATATTAAGTTTTAAAGTTTCTTATCTTTAACAAAAAACCATAATTTCACTAAAATAAAATCCTCAATATAAATTTACACAATAATTTTAAATTTATGTCGCATATAAATATATTTTTTTACATTTCATTTTAAAAGTGCTCTATATGGATTCTTTATCTGCAAACCATACTTTTTATTAAAACTCAAACCTTTTTTTGAAATAATCGTTTAGTTCTTCTATTTTTACCCTTATCTGCTGCATTGTATCTCTATCCCTTATTGTCACACTCTTGTCATTTAGCGAGTCAAAATCAAATGTAATGCAAAACGGCGTTCCTATTTCATCCTGTCTTCTGTATCTTTTTCCAATACTTCCTGTCTCATCATACTCACATGCATATTCCTTTATAAGCATCTCATATACTTTGTGAGCATCTTCTCCAAGCTTTTTCGATAATGGTAAAACAGCAATCTTTATTGGCGCAATCACCGGGTGAAACCTAAGAACTGTTCTAACATCGCCTTCTTCGACTTCTTCCTCATCATACGCGTCACATAAGAAAGCCAGCGCAACCCTGTCTGCCCCCAATGAAGGTTCTATGCAGTAAGGTACATACTTCTCATTGGTGGTCGGATCAAAATACGAAAGGTCATCCTTTGAATGTTCCATATGCTGCTTAAGATCGAAATCAGTCCTGTCAGCAATTCCCCAAAGCTCGCCCCAGCCGAATGGAAATTTAAATTCTATATCGGTTGTCGCGTTACTGTAATGTGACAGTTCTTCCTTGCCATGGTCACGCATTTTAAGGCTCTCTTCCTTCAAGCCCAAATTAAGAAGCCATTTATAGCAGAAGTCTTTCCAGTAGTTAAACCATTCAATGTCTTTTCCCGGCTCACAGAAAAACTCCAGTTCCATCTGCTCAAACTCCCTTGTTCTAAAAGTGAAGTTACCCGGTGTTATTTCATTTCTGAAGGACTTTCCTATTTGCCCTATTCCAAAAGGTATCTTCTTTCTGGATGTTCTCTGTACGTTTTTAAAATTAACGAAAATACCTTGAGCGGTTTCAGGTCTTAAAAATATCTCCGCCTTTGAATCCTCTGTTACACCCTGAAAAGTTTTAAACATAAGATTAAATTTTCTGATTTCCGTAAAGTTCGCCGAACCGCAGCCAGGGCACTTAACTTCCTTTTCCTTTATATAATCCATCAACTGCTCATTCTTCCATCCATCCACAGACAAATCAATGCTGTTTTCCTTATTCCAGTCTTCTATGAGTTTATCCGCTCTATGACGGGTCTTACAATCCTTACAGTCTATCAAAGGATCGCTGAAGCCGCCAACATGCCCGGAAGCAACCCATACTTGAGGATTCATCAATATTGCACAGTCGACGCCAACGTTATACGCGCTCTCCTGCACAAACTTCCTCCACCATGCTTTCTTTACATTATTTTTCAATTCTACGCCAAGCGGACCATAATCCCATGCATTCGCAAGCCCTCCATATATATCTGAGCCAGGATAAACAAAACCCCTGTTTTTTGCTAACGCAACTATTTTTTCCATCGTCTTTTCAAATTCCACTTTCAATTCCTCCTTTAATTATTTACATTATTTATTGCGCACCTTTATCTTGAATTCATAATACCCATAATTTCATTCAACATTTCATCAGCTACCGATTCCTTACTCATTATTGGCAGTTCCCGCATGGAATAGTCCTTTTTTATAAATGTAACAATATTTGTATCAGTGTTAAATCCGGCACCTTCTTTTGTCACATCATTTGCTACAATCATGTCGAAATTTTTTGATTCAAGCTTTGATTTGGCATTATTGATAAGATTATCCGTCTCTGCCGAAAAGCCTACCATTATTCTGTCACCCTTTAATTTTCCCATGTCTTTTGCTATGTCAGGATTTTTTACAAGCTCCAGTACCAAATTGTCTCCTGTTTTTTTAATCTTCTTTTCCGAAATGCTTGTACTCCTGTAATCCGCAACAGCAGCTGCCATAACAAGAACATTACAATCTTTATAATTATCTAAAACCGCTTTATGCATTTCTTTAGCAGTTACTACGTTTATTATTTCCACTTTATCAGGTTTCTCAAGATTTACAGGCCCTGAAACCAATTTAACAGCCGCTCCCCTTCTTGCTGCTTCCCTAGCAACAGCGTATCCCATATTGCCCGAAGAGTGATTTGTTATATATCTCACCGGGTCTAAAG
>JAEZNF010000656.1 GCA_023441845.1 Bacillota bacterium
GCTAAGGGGTAAAAAGCAGGTGCCTGTAGATAAGCTTGTAGCCGGTGACATTGGGGCTGCTGCCAAGCTGCAGCATACCAATACTAACGATACCCTGTGTGAACAAGGCAAGCAGGTAGTACTGGATAAAATAGAATTCCCTGAACCGGCAATTTCGCTGGCAGTTGAGCCCAAGTCAAAGGGTGACGAAGAGAAAATCGGATCGGGTTTACAAAGATTGATGGATGAAGATCCTACATTTAAGGTATCTCTAAATACCGAAACTCATCAGACGCTAATTTCGGGAGTCGGTGAACAGCACCTTGACGTTATTGTAAGTAAATTAAAAGCTAAATTCGGTGTTTCGGTTAACTTGATAGATCCAAAGGTTCCTTTTAGAGAAACTATAAAGAAAAAGATTAAGGTTGAAGGCAAGCATAAAAAGCAATCCGGTGGTCACGGTCAATACGGGCACGTTTGGATAGAATTTGAACCCGGCCAGACGGAGGATTTGACATTTGAAGAAAAGATTTTCGGTGGTTCGGTACCGAGACAGTATTTCCCCGCCGTTGAAAAGGGCTTGAGAGAGAGTATATTAAAAGGTGTTTTAGCAGGATATCCGGTGGTTAATCTTAAAGCTACCCTGGTTGACGGTTCATTCCATCCGGTTGACTCATCGGAAATGGCATTTAAGATAGCTGCACACCTTGCTTACAAGAAGGGCCTGGTCCAGGCGAGTCCGGCATTGCTTGAACCTATAGCTCACGTTGAAGTATATATACCGGACCACTACATGGGTGATATAATAGGTGATCTTAACAAGAGAAGAGGAAGAATCCTTGGCATGAATCCTCAGGATGGCGGAATCCAGCAGGTTGTGGCAGAGGTTCCACAGGCTGAAATGTTCAAGTATGCTACCGATTTAAGGTCAATGACTCACGGAAGAGGTTATTTCAAGCTCTGGTTTGAAAGATATGAGGAAGCTCCGCCAATGATCAGCCAGAAGATAATTGAGGAAGCTAAGAAGAGCATGGCAGAGGACAACGATGACGAATAATCTGTCATGAGAGCGCTTCTTTAAGCGGTACCATGAATATTACAGGATCATAAAACAACCGTAACTATAATATATATAAAAAAGAACAATCAAAACCCCTCTATGAAGGTGAATGGATGTAATAGTACATTACCGGTGGAGGGGTTTTACTGTTGTTGAGTATTTTTATCGGTGGCATTTTTAACCTGAATTCCCGTTGAAAATATAATATAAAGAACAACAGCCTTTACTTAAGCGGGTTTACGAATATGCCCTTCTACTGTATGTGATAAAAATACGGGAATTTATATTGAACGCGTGAAATAATTTTCATAAAGTGTTTCGCGTCCAACGGACCAAGGTATATGATTTCGCGAAAAAATAGAATTAGAGATGCAAAATGTTTTTAACGAAACATATAGGTTTTAATAGAGTGATTGGGCAGAAGGAAAGCTGTTCGTGGATGGAGACTGACATTTTTATAATTTTTGGAACCGAAGATTTGCTTTGTTCGTCTATTAATATAACACACTCAATAAGGGGGTCATAATGATGGTCAGAAAAATTTTATCCTTGGTATTTGTATTGCTGATTGTGGTGTCAATGTTTGCCGGATGTAGTAAAAAGGAAGCTGAGTCAATGCCTGTGCCGGCGCAAGACAGGGAAATGGCAAAATCCGACGTAGTGTATAACATGGAATTTGACAGAGCCGGTAACGCAGATACAAAAACAGAAAACACGCTTGTAGGGTCGAAAAACGGGGCAGAACCGGAAGCCAAAGAAGCAGCCGCTTTGACAGATAGTGGTACTTCAAACCAGACATTAAGCAATGCAATTTTAAACCAGAGGAAAATTATACGTAATGCCGATATTTCACTCGAGGTTGACAACTTTGACGATGCATACGGCAGGATAAAAACAATGATTGCAGCATTCGGGTTTATACAGGAGTCAAGCATAAAGAAAGATAAAGTCTACATAGACTCCAAGGAAAAGCTTATAACAAAGGGTAAAATTATAATAAGGATCGACAAGGACCGTTTTGACAGTGTATTAGGCGACTTAAAAGGCATAGGTACGCTTCTTTTTGAGAACATAAAAAGTGATGACGTGACAGATAAATTTTTTGATACAGAATCTAGGCTTAAGCTTTTGAAATATGAGGAAAGCAGGCTTTTAGAGTACCTTAAAAAAATTACCGACCCGGATACCATATTTAAAACCGAAAGCAGATTAACCGATATAAGGCATGAAATTGAAAGCCTTACGGGTACATTGAAGAAATGGACCGATTTGGTGGAACTGTCGACCATTACAATTGATATTTCGGAAAAAATACCAGGGGAGGTACCTAAAAAAGAAAAGTCTTACTGGGGTAAGCTGGCCGATAAGTTTTCCGGAAGCTTTAAAGGGGTTGTGTCTTTTTGCAGTGAGGCGCTGATAGTGATCGCAGCTATGTTTCCCGTGCTTGTATTTTTAGGTATTATATTGTTTGTTGTAGTACTGTTTTACAAAAAGGTGCTGAAGAAAAAATACAGATTCCGTATCAGTAAAAATCAAAGCAAGGACAGGGATGAGGAATATGAAAAGGATGGGGACATTGATTCCTGATGTGCTCAGCACAAACGAAACAGGACTTTAATAATTAAATATCCATTTTTTATGTATTGCTGCTCTTTAAAATACCGATAAGTATATAAAGGCAGCTTTTTTGTTTAAATAGGATAAAAATAATAGAAAAACTAATAATATATTAGAAATTAGACAAATATATAATTTATTAAGGGAATTTAATGATTTTCAGAAGTTTAATGTCTTGAATCGGAGGTATAAATATTTTATAATATAAACGATGGTCAAAGATAGTCAAAATCAGTTGGAGTGATTTTTATGGCAAGACTAAGTGATATAATTGAGGCGTTTTTAAAGCAGTTGATAGATGATACCGATGGAGCAATTGAGATTCAGAGGAATGAACTGGCGAACCAGTTCAATTGTGTACCTTCTCAGATAAATTATGTAATTGATACGAGATTTACCACTGAACGGGGGTACTATGTCGAAAGCAGAAGGGGGGGCGGTGGACATATTAGGATAAAGAGGGTTAATATGACCCGGCACGGAAGCTATTTAATGCATATAATAACGTCTATGGGCAGCAGCCTTTCGCAGCAAAATGCGGAGATTTTTATAAATAATTTTACCGATTACGAGGTTGTAACAGTAAGAGAAGGCTTAATCCTGAAGGCGGCAACAAGCGATAAGATTTTAGGGGCAGTTCCTCTTCCCCAGAGGGACGTATTAAGGGCAAGTATTTTGAAGAATATGTTGATGAGTCTAGTTGTGTAGAGCGGGAGAGTGATTATTATGATGTGTGAGAATTGCCAACAGAGGATGGCCAGCGTTCATTTTACACAGATTGTCAATAATAAAAAGATTGAAATGCATTTATGCAAACAGTGCGCCAAGGAGAAGGGGCAGATTAGTTTCGGACCTTCAATTGAAATGGGCGATTTCTTTACAGGACTTATGGGAATGGGCGGCTATAACAAGCCTTTTGTTGAATCGAAGCCGCGTAATCC
>JAEZNF010000028.1 GCA_023441845.1 Bacillota bacterium
TGGACTGACCACGGAGAGGTTTTTAATGCAAAAAACGATTCTAAATGGGCTAGCGTATCCTGGGCCCCATCAATTGTGTATCGTAATAATAAATTTTATTTGTATTACGGTAATGGAGGAAATGGAATCGGTGTAGCAGTAAGTGACAGTCCTACCGGACCTTTTAAAGATCCGCTTCCGTCTGCACTTGTAACCTCAAATACTCCCGGAGTACAGCCTGCAACCGATATGTGGCTGTTTGACCCAGGCGTTTTTGTTGATGATGACGGACAAGCATATATGTATTTTGGCGGAAACGGACAAAATAATATCAGGGTTATCAAGTTGGGCAGTGATATGATAAGCACTGTAGGTTCAGCAACAACAATGAGTGCTCCACGTTTTTTTGAAGCTGCATGGATGCATAAGTATAATGGAACGTATTATTTTTCATATGCCAGCGATTTTTCTCAAGGAGCTTCCAAGATTGAGTATATGACCAGTAACAGCCCTACCTCAGGTTTTACATATAAGGGTGTTATATTGCCGCAGCCTCCGGACAATTATAATAACAATAACCATGCAACAACTTTGAAATTTAAGGATAAATGGTATTGCGTATATCACAACAGAAATCTGGGTAAACAACGAGGAGTAGAAACTAATTATCAAAGAAATGTGGCTATTGATGAAATGTTTTACAACGCTGACGGAACTATTAAGCAGGTAGTTCCGACCGAAGATGGTTTAACACAATTAAAATATGTAGATCCTTATGTTACAAATACTGCTGTAAATATGTGTAAGGAGTCCGGCACTGAAACTGAGGTATGCAGTGAAGGCGGGCGTAATGTTAGTATGATACAAAATGGAGACTGGATTAAAATTAAAGGAGTTGATTTTGGTAACACTGCTGCAACCGATTTTGAGGCCAGAGTAGCAAGTAATACACAGGGCGGAAGTATAGAAGTAAGACTGGATGGACAAACAGGTAAATTGATTGGTACTTGTAATGTAACCGGAACTGGTGGTTGGCAGGAATGGGTGACTAAATCCTGTACAATTAGCGATACAACAGGCGTTCATGATCTATACCTTAAATTCACAGGTGGAAGTGATTATTTATTTAACCTTAGTTCGTGGAAGTTTAATAAAGCCGAAAGTACCCCAACTAGTACACCGACAAGCATCCCAACCCCAACAAGTACTCCAACAGCAAAACCGACACTGATCGGAGATCTTAATGGTGATCGTGCAGTAAGCATGTCAGATGTTATGCTTTTAGCATCGTGTTTCAATACAGTCAAGGGTAGTCCAAAATATAAGCAGGAATATGATTTGAACGGTGATGGTGCTATAAGTATGTCGGATGTAATGATTATAGCAGCAAATTTTAACAAGGTATTAAAATAGTGAATATACAATAACAAATAACAATTACTGTAAAAACCTGTTCAACTTAAATTCAATGTTGAACAGGTTTTTTACAATTTTCGAAATTCTCTTATATTAATGAAATTTTTAACAAGGTGTATCTTATGCTATAAATAGTATCTTTAAATCGAAGAGTATACAAAATATATGACCGAGAAGTTTATGAGTTTGTGCAATTCTTTTAGGCAGCATTTAATTACCTCCCCAAATTGTAGATAGAGAACTTATTATTTTTTCGACATATTTTTTAATTTTAAGAAAACCTTAATAACAAAAATTACTTTGAAATTACTCAAAATAATAATTATAATTAGTAAAAGAAAACAAATAATACATATTGGAACAAGCCAACTGTCATGGTTTACGTATATATATGATAATTGATTCTACTATTTAATGGAGTGAGTGTAATGGGGATAATGTTTTTAATACCGGGTTTCTTGCCTGTTGCGGTACTTGCTGTAATCGGATTTGCTATAAAATATAAAAAAGCCTACTGGCTTATATCGGGCTATAATACAATGTCGAAGGAAAAGAAGAAGAATGTTGATATAGAAGGACTGGGGAAGTTTACTGCAAATATCTGCTTTGCCATAGCGGCGATAATTTTTGTGGCATCTGTTTTGAGCGCTTTTAAATTAATGCTTGCTGCGGGAATAGTATTTGCACTTGTGCTGCCTGTTATCATTTACTCGCTGATAAAAGCTCAGAAGTACGATGGTAATACCCGCGAAGCCAATGGAAAAATGAAAACGGGAAGCAAGGTACTGATAGGTTCTATAATTGCATTTATTGTTTTGATTGCAGTCGGTTCCTGTGTTCTCATATATTATGGTGCAAAGCCTGCAGAGTATACACTGGAAAACGGAGCGTTCAAAATTTCCGGTATTTATGGAATGACGGTTCCTCTTAATGAAATAACAGGGCTTGAGCTTTAAGGATACACCCCCTGAAATTACGGCCAGGACGAACGGTTCCAGCATTGGAAGCAAGAGAAAGGGCCATTGTAATATTAGGGATATGGGAAGTGCTAAGCTTTTTGTAGATGTCTCCAAACCTCCTTTTATATATATCAGAAGTGCCTCAAAGCCCATAATTTTAAATTATGAAGATAGCATGAAGACTAAAGAGCTTTATGAAAAGTTGAGAATAGAATGGCAGAAAGCAGTGAAGAAATAGGAGGTTTTGAGAGCTGCCTTTAAGGGCTGATTCGGGCGAATAATTTCTCCCGGATTAGTCTATTGAATTTGCAAGCAATAGTTTGCTAAAATGGGTATACGTGGAAGAAGGCTGAAAATCCGCACTTTTTCATAAAAATATTTAAATTAAATCTTGTATACAATGAACAGTTTATATTATAATATCTATGGCTGAAAAGTCCTATAATAGCAGGTGTTATGACCAGCTAATAAAATAAATCGGAATATTAGCTGTCCAATTTTATAAATCAGAAAGGGGCTCCCTAAAATGAACTTTTTAGAACAAATCTCTGAAAGAGCTAAATCAGACATTAAAACAATTGTACTGCCTGAAAGCTCGGATATAAGAACAATTAAGGCAGCAGCGATAATACAGGAAAAGGGTTTGGCAAATATCGTTCTTGTCGGTAATCCTGAAGAAATCAAAAAATTAGCGGGGGATCTGGATATCTCGAAGGCGAGAATTGTAGATCCCTTAAATTCTGATAAATTTGAGGAGTATGCGAATACCTTTTATGAACTCAGAAAATCAAAAGGAGTTACGCCGGACAAAGCCAGAGAGATTATCAAGGACAATTTGTATTATGGTGTCATGATGGTAAAGATGGGTGAGGCTGATGGTATGGTTTCAGGAGCTATACACTCAACTGCGGATACATTAAGGCCTGCACTGCAGATATTAAAGACTGCACCGGGTACAAAACTTGTTTCAGCATTTTTCGTAATGGTGGTACCGGATTGTGAATACGGCGCAAATGGCGCATTTGTATATGCCGACAGCGGACTTGTTGAAAACCCAAATGCCGATGAGTTGTCTGAAATAGCAATTGCATCTGCAAAGTCCTTTAAAGCGCTTGTACAGGCCGAGCCGAAAGTGGCTATGCTGTCATACTCGACATATGGAAGTGCAAAGAGCGAGCTTACCGAAAAGGTAATAAAAGCAACCCAACTTGCAAAGGAGAAGGCACCTGACCTTATACTGGACGGAGAATTGCAGGCTGATGCTGCTCTGGTTCCGTCGGTAGGTAAGTCGAAGGCTCCCGGAAGCCCTGTTGCCGGTGAAGCAAATGTTTTGGTATTCCCGGATCTTAACTGCGGCAATATTGCTTATAAGCTCACTCAGAGGCTTGCAAAGGCCGAAGCATACGGCCCTGTTACCCAGGGACTTGCACGTCCGGTAAATGACTTGTCGAGAGGCTGCAGTGCTGAAGATATAGTCGGAGTTGTTGCAATAACAGCTGTACAGGCCCAGAATATGAATAAATAGAAGGAGTAGAGTTAAATGAAAATTCTAGTAATAAACACAGGCAGTTCATCACTTAAGTACCAATTGATTGATATGAAAAATGAAGGCGTATTGGCAAAGGGCTTATGTGACAGAATAGGAATAGAAAATTCATTTTTGAAGCAAACAAAAACAGGCTGTGATGCTCAGATTATTGAAAAAGATATGCCTGACCATAAAGTGGCTATTCAAGAGGTAATACATGCGCTTACAGACCCGGATATGGGCGTAATTTCAAATATGTCCGAAATTATTGCCGTTGGACACAGGGTTGTACATGGTGGTGAGAAGTTCCATGATTCTGTAATTATTGATGATAAAGTTTTACAGGCCATAAAGGATTGCATCGATATTGCACCGCTTCACAATCCTCCCAATATAATCGGTATAGAAGCTTGTCAGCAGATTATGCCGGATACGCCGATGGTAGCGGTTTTTGATACTGCATTCCACCAGTCTATGCCCCAATATGCTTACTTGTATGCTTTGCCTTATGAGATATACCAGAAGTACGGTGTAAGAAAATACGGGTTCCACGGTACTTCACATAAATACGTTGCACAAAGAGCGGCTGCAATGCTGGGAAAATCAATGGAAGAGCTTAAAATGGTATCGTGCCACCTTGGAAACGGTGCCAGTATATGTGCAATAAGAAACGGAAGATCAATAGAAACAAGTATGGGCTTTACTCCTCTTGCCGGATTGGCTATGGGCACCAGGTGCGGTACAATTGATCCTGCTGTTGTCAAGGTTCTTATGGAAAAAGAAAAGATGACTATAAAGGAAATAGACGAATACCTGAATAAGAAATCGGGCGTTCTGGGTATATCTGGTGTCAGCAGCGACTTCAGGGATATTGAAGCAGCAGCTGATGAGGGTAATGAGAGAGCTGCCCTGGCAATTGAGATATTCTGTTACAGGGTAAAGAAGTATATCGGTGAATATGCAGCTGTTATGGATGGTACGGATGTAGTAATATTTACTGCAGGTATAGGAGAAAACAACCCCCTTATAAGGAAAAAGGTATTATCCGGTATGGATTATATGGGTATTGAAATAGATTGGGAAAAGAATGGAACAAGAGGAAAAGAAATTGATATAAGTGCTTCAAATTCAAGAGTCAGGACCCTTGTTGTTCCTACAAACGAAGAACTTGCAATCGCAAGGGAAACTTTGAAGCTTATCAAATAATCTTTTTTAAGAGTAAATCCTGCAGTTGATCGGAATTGATTAATTTTGCAGGATCATATCCAAAAAAATTACAATTAAAACAGCTTGAGATTTTTGATTTCAGGCTGTTTTTATCGTACCCGATATAAAATTACAGAATATATTGAATATTTATACATTTATTCCATTGTGTTCTATAATGAATCCTTTCAATGAACAATAATTTTTGATAGAATTAGTCTGATAAGTCCATGGGGGGATCAGAATTTTGAAGATGTTAAGGGATATTTCAATATAAAATAGTCGAAAGGATCAAAAACATGAGCTTTATAGAAATTAAAGGACTATGTAAATCGTTTGGAAGTTTGAAAGCAGTTGATGGAGCTGAATTTCACGTTGAAGAAAATGAACTGTTCGGGCTTTTAGGGCCTAATGGAGCAGGAAAGTCAACCTTAATCTCTATGCTTACCACGCTTTTAAAACCGGACAGCGGCGAGATAATTATTAATAGCTGGAATCTTAAAAACAGGCAAAAGGACATAAAGGAAATAATAGGCCTGGTACCTCAGGAGATAGCACTTTATCCTACTCTAACGGCAAAAGAAAACCTTATGTTCTGGGGAAGAATGTACGGGTTAGGCGGAAAACTCTTAAAAGAAAGAGTGGACGAGGCTCTTGAAATTGCAGGACTTGCCGATAGACAGAAAGACAGGATCGAATCTTACTCCGGGGGGATGAAAAGGAGAATAAATATAGCTGCGGCGCTTTTGCACCACCCGAAAGTATTGATAATGGATGAACCTACTGTGGGTATTGATCCTCAGTCAAGAAACCACATACTGGAGACTGTATTAAAATTGAACAAAAACGGTATGACGGTGATATATACCAGCCATTACATGGAGGAAGTGGAGTTCTTATGCACAAAGGTGGCCATTATGGATCACGGCAGGATAATTGCAATGGGAACAAAGGATGAACTTAGAAAGCTTATGGGGGATAAAGATATTATCAGTCTGGAAGTATCCAATACCGACCCCGGGATTATTGAGTCGGTAAAAAGTGTTCCGGGTGTAACCGGCATTTCAGTGGATGGGAACAGGATTAAAGTTATAACGAAAGAAGCCGGGGCTGTTTTGGCAAAGGTTGTTTCAGCGCTAGATTCCTGTAAATGCAGGATTCATTCCATGAGCGTTGAGGAATCCAATCTGGAAAGCGTGTTTTTACACCTTACGGGCAGAGCTTTAAGGGATTGATAGCAGCTTGAAATAATAGTAGAAGAAAGCAAAAATCGGAGGCTTATAATGATTTTTCATATAGCATTTAAGGACTTGAAGGTTTTATTCAGGGATAAAAAGGCCGTTATTTTACTGCTTTTAATGCCTGCGTTAATTATGTTGATTTTGGGTACTGCATTGGGAGCGGTATTTACGGAAGATACATCGGTTAAAAGATTTTCGATTGCGGTGGTGAACAAGGATGAAGGGATAATGTCCGGGCATTTCATAAACACGTTTTTAGAAGGCGAAATGTCGGAAATGTTCAAAACCCATGTTGTTAATGAGGATAAGGCAGAAGATATGCTTCAAAAAAAGACTGTGCCGTCTGTAATTATAATTCCGGAGAATTTTTCGGAAAGCTTCAATAATTTAAAGGACGTCAAAATTGTTATTAAGTCGGATGCAGACGATAAAGTAAGAACAAACATTGTTGAAGGTGTAGTGGGCAGTTATACCAAAGCCGTTTCAATGAACTGCGAGATTGCAAGCGCTGTTACCGATTCATTAAAGCAATTCGGAAAGCTGCCGCCCAACCCGGCTGACGGAGTTTCCCAGACAACTATGGTTATGGGAGAACTTCAGAAAAAGATAAATGCCGAAGTAGTAAAATTTATAGAAGAAGATAGGGAAAAAGAAAAGTCTGTTTCTGCTTTGCAGTATTATTCGGCTGCCATGCTTGTCATGTTTTTGCTTTTAAGTGCAATGTCGGCCATAAGTAATATGGTTGAGGAGCGCGAGAATAAGACACTTTTCAGGCTCATGGGAACAGGTGTAACCAAAATGAAGCTGATTGCAGGAAAGAGCCTTGGACTTTTAATGATAGGTATGGTGCAGGCATTGATTCTTATTGTGTTTACAGGCCTTGTCTACGGAGTGGACTGGGGAGGACAATTTATAGGCACGGCTTTAATAACGATATGTACGGTTTTTGCGTGTTCAGGATTGGGGATGTTTGTGGCAGCCATAGCTAAAACGCTTAAAGCAGCCAACGGTATGGGTACAACAATGGTTCAGGTATTTACGGCGCTTGGCGGAGGCATGATACCTATATATGTCCTGCCGGATTTCTTGAGGAAGCTTTCGAACATTACTCCAAACTGGCAGGCTATGGACGGTTATTATAAAATAATGCAGGGACTCGGACTTGATGCTGTAATTCCGAATTGCCTGGTGCTTTCTTTAATGGGAACAGTTTTCCTTGGCATAGGAATACTTAAATTCAGGACTGTGTGAGGTGAAGCGGAATGATAAGGATATTAAACATAATAAAGTATGATTTGATTAAAATGACGAGGGATAGAACGGCGCTTCTTTTTATGGTCATACTTCCGGTTGTTTTAATATTTATATTCGGAAGTGTGAAATACGGCGGAACTGCCGGGATACCGGTGGGTATAGCCAATAATGACAGCGGCGGGCTTTCAAAGGAGCTTATTAAGGAAATCATGAATGATACTACGGTTTCCTTTGTCGAAATGAAGGAAGAACAGGTCACAAGCAAGGTGCAGGGTTCGGACATAGAAGCGGGCTTTGTCATTCAGCCCGGCTTCAGCAAGAATATTTTAGAGGGCAATGTACCGGAGATAAGGGTTTTGAAGCTTAAAACATCTGAAAATTTTATGATGATTGAGAGCGTCTTAAGAAATGCCATGATGAAAATAACGGCTGAAAAAAGTGTGGCCGACTATATAAGCGATAAGCTTAAAGATATGGAAGGACCTCAGAAAGAAATTGCAGTAAATGAAATAACTAAAAGAATGGAAGCTAACCTTAAAAAACAGGACTTCTTAACAGTAGAAACAATAAGGTATGCCGGTAGCGAGAAAAGTGGAGACTACAATTCAAAGGCATTTGTTACCATAGGCTTTATGATAATGTTCGTAATGTTCACAGTAGTATTTTCAAGCGGCGGCGTTATAATGGATGAGAAAAAGGACAACACATGGAACCGGCTCCTTATGACTCCTGCAAGCAAGACTACTATAATGGCCGGCAATACCATGAGCACATTTTTAAAAGGCTGGATCCAGGTCATGTTTCTTGTGCTTTTCAGTAAGCTTGTAATGGGGCTGGAGTGGGGGCGATCATTCGCCGCGCTTATTATCATCATGAGCATGTTTATAATTGCCGTTACTGCCTTCGGCATATTTATGGCCACTTTTGTTAAAAGCAATGCGCAGCTTAGTGCTGTTTCCTCCATTATTATCACATGTAGTACAATGGTAGCCGGCTGTTATTGGCCTTTAGAGGTCGAACCTGTGTTTATGCAGAAAATAGCGGTTATTTTTCCGCAGTATTGGGCCATGAAGGGTATGAGAAATGTAATTGAAAACAACATGGGTATACAATCGGTTATAATTCCTGCATCAGCTCTGGCTGTTATGGGAATAATATTTTTTGCAGGGAGTGTATTAAAAGGCAGGTTCGGCATAAAAGCAAGAAAGCCTTTAGTACATTGAACACGCGAAATAATTTTCATAAAGTGCTGCGTGTTCAAGGAATATGATTTCGCGAAAAATAGAAATAGAAATGTAAAATATTTTTCGCGAAACATATAGATGTAAAAGGATAAGAACTTTTTGGAAAGTATTTTTAAACATACTCCTTGACAATGGTAAGATTAGTTAGTATAATATCATTTGTCGGTCTTATGGGGTGACTTTTATGAAGATAGATATATCAAGTATTGTAAAGGCAAACGGTGCCGGATTAAGCATAAGCTACAATGATACTTTGCCCGAATTGAATGAAGCGGCAGGTGATTTTGAGTTTGAAAAACCTGTTGAATTTGAGGGTAATTTAGTGAATGCGAGCGGTGTGATGAAGCTAGAAGGCCTTTTGAAGTTGGAGTATGCTTCTAAATGCAGCAGATGTCTTAAAGACATCAAATGCAATATGGACATAAAAGTTAAAGAAGATTTTCTGGAAAAGGACGAAAGTACTGGCCCGGAAGTCTACACATACGAAGACAATTACATTCTAATAGATAATGTTTTAAAAGATAACATTATCTTGAATTTGCCTGTAAAACAGGTATGTGATGAAAATTGTAAAGGATTATGTCCAAGATGTGGTGTTGACCTTAACAAACATGAATGCTCATGTAAAGATGAGGTTATAAATCCACAGATGGAGGTTCTGAAGAATTTTTTTAATAATTAAGATAAGCGTTTATATTACGAGGGAGGTGTTATAGATGGCAAATCCAAAGCGTAAGTGGTCAAAAGCTAGAACTGGTAAAAGAAGGTCTCAATGGAAACTGTCTGCTCCAAATTTAGTTGAATGTCCTCAATGTCACGAGCTAAAGCTGCCTCATAGAGTATGCACGGAATGTGGTTATTATAAGGCAAAAGAAGTTATAAAGATTGAAGATTAATATGAATTGAAAAGCAGCAGCTTTAACTGCTGCTTTTTGATTTAGCGGCTATTTCCCGAAGGGAAATCCGGCAAAAGACGAGAGGGGTTAGATGCCCCCGAGTCTTTTATTGTTATGGAAAGCATCAGGAGGGTTTGATATTGGCAAAGTGTAGGCCGATAAAAATTAATAACGTACTTTTAGATAGTATTGCCGAAGAAGCAGGTATTGAAAAAGGCGATATTTTAATTTCTATAAATAATGAGGAAATATTTGATATCTTTGATTACAGGTTTCTTACTGTAAATGAGAGCCTTAATATTGAGATACAAAAGCAAGACGGTGAGATATGGGAGATTGAGATTGAAAAGGACGAGTACGAAGATCTTGGGATTGAGTTCGAGCATGATTTGATCGACCAGGCCAAAAGCTGCACGAACAAGTGCCTGTTTTGCTTTATTGACCAACTTCCCAAAGGAATGAGGGAAACACTGTATTTTAAAGATGATGATTCAAGGCTTTCGTTTCTTACGGGAAACTATGTGACTTTTACCAATATAAATGAAAATGATATTGACAGGATTATTAAATACAGGCTTACGCCAATAAACGTATCAATACATACTACCAACCCTGATTTGAGGGTTTTTATGCTGAAAAACAAGTTTGCCGGCAATGTGCTTCCTATGATTAAAAAGCTTGTGCAAAGCGGAATAACTGTAAACGGGCAGATTGTGCTTTGCAGAGATATTAACGATAAAGGTGAACTTAGTAGGTCATTAGCCGATTTGTCGGCATTATATCCTGGAGTAAGCAGTATATCGGTTGTACCT
>JAEZNF010000057.1 GCA_023441845.1 Bacillota bacterium
TGGACTCTTAATACATCTCTGAAATTATCCATTAGTATGTAACCCTCCTATTTTTTAAAATAAAGGCGTGAGCTTATCTAAAGCCGTTCGCCTTTTGTCGGATTTCTCTTTTGTAACGGCACTAATAAAAGAACCCTTCCGCAAAGCAATTTGGGAAAGTTCTTTTTGCCAGGTAAATCTGTTTATTTTAACTTGTTAATTGTCACTAAGGTATGTTAGACGTGTGCATCCAGGCTTGATTAACTGAATGCACACGGCATGCATATTAATGTGCTCAAATTGTGCACATTAACCATCGTCTGTTCTCCTGTTCCTTGATTTTGCTTTTACCGGTATATTGATTTTTGGCATTATAGAAAAGTAACCGGCCTTTAATTCAATGTGACCGGTTACACTTATGGATGGAGGATCAGGTTGTATATCAAGACTCTCTATAAAAAGCCTGAACTCATCATTCTGACCCCTGAGGGCTCCCCCCAGATTCATATCATTTTCGAGGTATGAATAGAATTCGTTACGTGCAGCTTGAGTATCTATTTTTGATGAATGGTATCCTCTTGCGGTATCGTCCATAGAGAGGTCTATCGCCAAATTGACCGCCCTGGACAGCTCTCTGTCCATATTCTCTTTTACCGTATAAACACGGTGCCATTCAAGCAAAAGTGTTGCAAATACCGCTATAGCCATACACGC
Organism: Bacillota bacterium; assembly: GCA_023441845.1. Taxonomy (GTDB): domain Bacteria; phylum Bacillota; class Clostridia; order Acetivibrionales; family DSM-2933; genus JAEZNF01. The sequence goes on from JAEZNF010000057.1 coordinate 694, forward strand.
GATTACAGCTCCAAGCATTGCCGAACCTTTAGTGCTTTTCAACATAAACTATCCTCCTTTCAGGGCTTCCAGTATACTTCAGAAATACCTTTAACCTGTTTCTTCATTGGTATATCCAGGTATACCGGCCCTGAGAATGAAGGCTCTATAATCTTAATTTTAACGGTCATAGATAGCGTAACATGAAAGGTGTCTCTAAGTTGTATTCTGCGTGAACCGTTAGCATCATAAAATGGGCCGTCCCATGCTATTACAGGATTGAGACCTGTTGATTGCTTTAATTCACTAATGAGCTTCTGAGTATCGCTGCCGATTTCTCCGGAGATTTCAACAGAACGTGCAATCGCATTGGCCATGTAGTCAATATTCTGCTTTTTAACATACAGATCCGGCAATGTCATAAAAGACATAATTAAAGCGGTTATAACAGCAACCGCAATAATTAGCTCTATGTAAGCACTTCCTCGTTGGTTTTTACGTACCTTGTCTTTCAAACATATCACCTCTTTACAGCTCAAAAATATTGCGTGCTTTCTGTGTCAAACCGTTAAAGAAATCCGGGATAAAAACCTTCAGGAGGCCAATTACAATTGCCCCGACAATAACTACAATGGCAATTATCATTAATACTTCTACAATTCCGGAGCCTTTATTGTTTTTTGCCAATTTCCTTATTGACCCCTTAATTCCAAGCATCTTTACTTTCAAACCCATAACAAAATTTTTAAACATTTTGAATTCCTCCTAAATTTAAATTATTTATTTCATTACATCCAGCCCTTGAACTATTGTGTCTATGACCGGCGCCACATACATCAGCATGCCGCATGCGGCGACAGCCCACGTTGCTGCCCTGAATTTACCGGGACGTTTTTGTATTTCCCTGCGTATGTTTTCCATTGCAAGGGACTTCATATTTTCCTCCATTATCGCAAAGAATGTGTTTTGATCTATTCCACGGCTTTCTCCGATTACACCGTCAATAAATGAACTGAGCTGCGGTATGTTGATCCTGGCATCAAACCTTCTTAAAGCCTCTTCAACGTTATTCAGGGTTTCAAACTCACTGATAAGGATATCAATGTGCCGGCGCAGCGCTTTACCGGCTACTTTACGGTATGTCTCAAATATTTTCCGTTTATCGTTCGTGGTCCTCAGGCTGTTGGAAAAGGTTCTGATGAAACGGGGGAGCTCCCGCATTATTTCCTCCTTGAACTTTTTAATCCGGTCCTCGATTTTTCCCCTTTCCCTGAAATATACCGCGACAGCGAGAAAGGCACATCCTCCTGAAGCAACAGGAATACCCAAAAGTATAAATGCCGGAATTCCTGCCGCTGTTACTAACGCTTTTACAAGAGCTTGAGCCATATACTCTTCAGGCGACATGTCAATTTCCGCCTCTTCGAGGGCCTCAACCATTAACTTTCTTTTATACGGTGACATGGAAATAAAATTTGCAATTGCTTGAGTCAGGGGCTTTAATATATACTGCTGCTTTTTCTCAGATCCTTTCAGGCTCTTTATTCTTTTTACAGCCTTGCTACCTCCCGGAAGAGGCAAAAGCAGCATTCCCAGGAATGAATACAGGGAAAGAAAAATTGCAGCTGCTAATAAGATATAGAACTTTTGCACGATGTGCCTCCTTGTATAATATAGTCACATCAAATTGATGTGCGTTTTCTATTTAAATCTCATAAACCGTATGAGAAAATAGAACCAGTTCAGATAGAGGTCGTCGTTCGCCTCATTGAAGGTTTTCTTCTTTAGAAACGGTGACGCCTCTCCTTTCTATAGTACACTTGCCGGTTTGTTCTCTTTGATTACATATGCCGTTGCCAGAAGTGTCACGATACAAGTTACCGAGGTAATTATTTTTCCGGGCATGGAGTTAACCAGGAACATGAACCAGCTTTTATTGATGAAAAACATTAGCGGAACACTGATGAGGACAACAGCGACAACTCCGATGTAATCACGGTAAATCTTGAACATCATTGTATCAAGTTCATACTGCATCCTGCGAATATCCGACATTTCCTCAAGAATTGAAGGCAGGATGTATTTTAAATCACTGTCGTCCTGGCATTGGATCAGGACGTTGCACCAGTCTTTGAAAAACACATTATCAATACTGTCCCGCATCTTAACAAGCGCTTTTTTGACGTTGTTGTTGTAGGCTGTATCTACAAGGAACTGCTTGAACACTGTTTTAAGAATTCCTTCAACTCTATCGCTGCTGTCACTTATTGATCTTATAATATCGCTGGTCTGAAGGTAAGAATTTGTTACTGTATGCATGGCAGGTTCAAGCTGCTCATTGAGGGCTATTGTACTGTATATCTGCTTGAATTTAAGGATTTGCACAGGAACATATGCAAATCCTACGGCCAGTATAATTACCATCAGTATGTTTTTGAATATTATACCGATGAAAATGCCCACAGCAACGCTGAAAGCAGTCATTTTCAGGTATGTATCATAGTTTATTTTAGAGTTACCGCATTCAACGGCCTCCACTACTTCTTTTTTCCTCCTGTCAAAGAAATTTGCCTTTTTAGGGGCAATAAGGTTTCTTCTCTCCTGCCTTAAGTCCCTCTTAAGATTAAGCTTTTTACGCTTTTTAACAGAGAATGGAAGAAGGCAAAATAAAGCTATTTCAATCAGTATAAATGCAATGACCTCAAATACGTTAATTGTCCTCACCTCCATCATACCTTCCGGGGTCCCAATCCGGATGGGCAAACCTCTTTATTTCGTCAAGCCTGGCGCCATTCTCCAAAAGCTTACGGGCCAGACGTTTGGAGACCGGATTTACCTGTCTGTGCTCACCGACCATTTTTGTTATTTTTCCGTCCTCATCAAATTCCTGACCGGTTACAAAGTATTTGAATACTGTCCGTCCGAAAACTTTTCCCTGCTTGTAGCTCTCTACCTCAAAGATTTCCATGTACCGCCGGCTGTTATCATCCAATTTCTTTTTGAAAACCATGATAGGGAAGGCGTCAATAATCAGGCTCATCAACAATTCTTCAGAAAGATTTGTTCCTGACATCTTACACATTGTGAGAATCCTTTTGTATGCGTCCCGTGCGCTTTCAGCATGAAGCGATGCCAAAACCGTATGCCCGGTCCTCGCTGCCTCCTGGGTGGGCATTGCTTCTTTACCGCGCATTTCCGCGGGAACGATGATATCCGGATTGAATCTCAGCGCTCCTTTAACAAGATCGCTTTGATCGACATTCCGGGATTTGTCCTCCGACTCCCTGGTGCGTGTATGTATAACCCTGTTTATTATCCGGCCTTCGCTATCCTTTTTTACTGCGTTTAATTCCCTGGAATCCTCTATTGTATAAATTCTTAAGTGATCGGGAAGGCTGTGCAGGAAAAAGTTAATATCCGCTGTTTTCCCGGAGAATGTTGCACCGGCAATGCCTAAACTTATATTATGGTTCAGGCAAAGCAGAGCAAAGTCAAGCTCGTCTTTTGTGGCAGTGCCGAGGCTGATAAGCTGATTGAGGGTAAACGTCTTCCTCGGCTGCTTTCGGATTGAGAATACGGCCCCTGTATCCTCATCAACTACAGGCGGAATCATGGCCGATATCCTGACACCTGAAGAGATGAAAGAATCGCCCCTGGGCATTTTCAAGTCCAGGATGCAGCCGCCAAGACGCATTAATTTTTTAGCCATGTCCTGGCAGTGCTGCGGGTTTAGAAATTTCTCCTCCAGGAGTGTTACTTTTTCATTTGAAATAATTTCAATACTGTCCCAGCTGTTAACGTTAATTTCCTGTATATCGGGGTTGTAAATGAACTCCGTCAGGAAACTGAATCCTGCCATATCGTAATATAGTTGATTCTTCAGGGTGTCAAAGTCCATTCCTGGTACACTCAATCCCTTCTCCGTAATATACCTGGCAATAAGGGATTTTATCTTTTCTGCCGCTTCGGGAACTCCCAATACCTGTGAAAGCTCTTCGGCATGTGTATTAATCATTTCATCCCGGATACTGTTCAGGACTTTTTCATATTCACCGGTTTCATCGGTCTTTAACTTCCCGGTTTCACCGGCATGCTTCTTGTGTTTGTACGCTAATTTTTCTATATCGATGTCGCTCATGTTCTTAATGATCCCCCTTACCGTTATAGTGTCAGAAATATCCGGTTATTCAGGCTCACTATCTCAGCCCTGTACTTTTCCGTATCTCCGCTCATGCTTTCGCAGTCCTCCTTACCGTTATGGTGTTGGATATCTCGATCCGGTTGCAAATATTCCGGATTCCTTTCCTATAATCCATAGTTAAAAACGAATTTTCCATACAAACAGGTACGCCTTTAATGCCGCTCTTTTCTACTTCCTTACTTGCCGACAGAACCTCAAAGAATTTTAACTCAAGCTTCTTTTCAATCAGATTTAAAGGCATATAGTTTTTATTGATATTGCATACCGGTATGATTTTGCTTTTAATCTCAAGCATTTCGATGAATTTTTCCTGTGCCTGAACATAAGCAATGTCCTGGATAGTCGGCCTTATTACCTGAATTATTTTTTCCGCCTTGATGCATCCGATGGCCGTAAGCGCATCGGAAAAATACGGTGTGCAATCAATTACCACATAATCAAAAGCCTCAGAGCAGACTTTGAGTAAATGAACGGCCGAATCTTCGGAAATATTCTTTATTCCTTCCGTATCTGCCATTCCCAGGACAAACAAATCCTTCCTCGGAGGATACTGCATAAAGTTTTTTACCACATCCTCACGGTCCTGGGCCTCAATAGCGTTCTTCAATGATTTTTGCTCCTGCAGCTCCATACCAAAATAATGGTGAATGGAACCATAATCCTTTCGGCTTCCGATGAGCCCGACAAGGTTATTTTTTGACAGGGTTACGGCGATATTGGCCGCTGTAGTACTAACACCCGAACCGCCTTTGCCCCAAACAGCGATAATACCCATTTGCTTATCCCTCCTTCTTAAGTAATTTCCTTGCATCTTCACCGCGGCCACGGAACACAAGGTGGATAGTTCCGTTGTTTTCGATATCCACCAAAAGCTTTGCCTGGCTCCTGGAAACCAACAGCGTTACGGTTGAAGGAACAATGGTGTCCTGGTATGTGCTGTCACCATTTTTGTCTTTCTCTTCCTTTGTCTTTATATCAATGGTATCCTGGGCCTTATTGTTATTGACCGCTCCAACCTCTACAAACTCCAATTCAGGATAGTCTTTTACGGTACCGTCATCCTTAGGATCTTTTGCTTTTACATAGGAATAAACAGAAACAACATCACCGGGCTGTAACTTTCCCGACAGTCCGGCCGCCAACGATTTTACACTTACCGATACCGCTGTTTTTCCTTCCAGACTGTATAAAAAGCTGTCATTCAAGCCGTTTTGTGTAGCGAATTTCTGAGGAATCAAACGGTCTTGAGGAAACAGCTCAATTTTTGAGTACTTTCCCACGATATCTTTTTTGTCCCTTATAACATCTTCCGGAAGGTTGAATTTAGCCGTATTAACCATTTTCAGCATATCGGAAGTTATTAATGTCCCGGGAGGAATATGCTTAACGGTACCGACAATTTGTACTACCTCCTTTGTGCTGCTGTTGTATTTAGGCATTATGAAAAACACCAGGAATACGGCAGCAATAGAGCAAACCGCAAAAATAAATATTCTGCTGCGCAATAATTTCATCCAAAAAACCTCCCTAATACTTTTAATTTTTTGTTCTCTGTAAGAGCTGAAGAATAAAATATATTTGAATACAGATCATGAAAAGCCTTTTTAAACTCTTCTGTTGCAGTACCGAGCTCTACAGCGTGTTTCCTCAAATACTGGCTTTCCAGGCATGCCTTATTGCAGCACGGTATGGTTAGCACATCCTTGAAAACAATTCCCCTTTCCTCATGGCTTTTTACAATATCTTCAATTTTTATTTCCTTACTTTCCTCGTACCGGTTAAGGATCAGAATGAATTTCCCCATGTTTACCGTGCCTTTTATTTTTTCAAGGAAGTTCAAACTTTTAGATACCGAAGAAAGGCTCATATCCTCAATGAAGAGGACTGTATCGGCAATTGCGGCGGCTTCCCGCACTCCTTCGCCGCAGCCTGATGTATCAATAATGCATGCCGGATATATGGTCCTTATACGGTCAATGAAATTAAAAATGCCTGAGAATTCTTCATCCTTCAGGCTGTTGATATCCCTGGTAAAGATATTTAATTTTGAGTTCACCGCATAGGATAAGTCCGGAATCAGTTTGATGTTGTCTTCATTCATGGCATTTTTCAAGGTATCAAGGCAATTGTATCCGGGTATGTCTTCATACTTAAGCTTTATTTTCTTTAAGTAGATATCATAGTTGTAAAACTGGCCTGCTCCGGGAGATATATCCGTTAATGCGGTTTTTCTATGCGTAGAGCAGAGGTATGCAAGGTTGGAAGCAATTGTTGAGTTTCCCGGATGCACACCAGGGGCCGACATGACACATATCACCCTGCTCAATTCGAAGGCCGGATTCCTAAACCCCTTTTCTTCCGGGACTTCTCTTTTAATTTCAGGAATCAACCTTCTTTTGACTTCTTTATAGACAGGCTCCGGATCTAAATTCTGTTTTTGGGGCTCCTGAACCTCTTTCACTATAACATCTATAAACTCCTCAATAGTTTGTGTTCCCGGAGTGAAATAACGTATTTTATTACTACAGAGTATTTTTTTCAGTGCCGGCGTATACTCTTTGGCCAAATAGTATATCCTGCTTCTTTCCTCCTTGACACGGATTACTCTTTCAATAAAATCACAAATGCCTATATTTCCCCTCAGCATATCACTGATTATAATAACATCAATATTTTGGGTTTCTTGTATATGCTGCAGTGTTTCCATTTGTGTTTGTATATCGTCTACAATAACCTCAATGACCTTTTGCTCCTTAATGTAATTATTAAGGTCATCAAAGTTTGTCGCTAAAATGGCATTAACCACAAACACACCTCCTTATCTCAATCAATCTTCTCTTTTTCAACGTTCCTGATTTTCTGCGTTCCAATAGGTTCTATATGCCAGGGCTCATTACCGAGTGGCTTCCAGAGCCCGAAATTTATCAATTCCTCATTGCTTAGCAATTCTGCATAACCGGATACATCTGCGGCCATCCCGGTCTGGTGCATACTTTTTCCCGGCAGCGCTACCCATTTTCTGGTTACTTCATCCGGCTCACCGGGATGCGCTCTCTTTCTTTCTTCCCATATTACCCGCTGCTCCTCTACACTCCTGTATCCTGAAGAGATGTAGATAGCAGCCCCGTGTTTTTCTGCCAGGGCAGCAAGCATGCCGGCAAGTGCCGGGTTTATATCTACATCCCCGGACAGCCATTTTTTTGTTTCTTCCGGTAAAGGAGCGCTATCGGACATATATACACTTGAAAACACTGTATCATTAGCACTGCTCTGCATATTCACGCCTGCAATTCCGGCAACAACAGCTGATGTAATTAATCCCAAAAGCAAAATTGAAATGAATCCGCCTGAAAAACAGATGCTGACAATCAGTGCTACTTTTTTAAGCAAAACCAAGCTGGAATTTTGATCGGCAGCCTTTTTGCCGAAGTATCCGATAAGTTTTTTAAACATCGATATCACTCTTTCCCTTTGTTTTCAAACCTCTGGAATATTTCGCTCGTCCTGTTCCTTCCGGTTTCTTTTTCTGCGCCTCTTCTTGTATCTATTGGATTACCAACAGATTGGGCTTTAATATCTGTTGTTTGACGTTCAATCCGGGTCACTTTTTTATCCAGCGTTACATTTACAGCCTGTTCTTTTTGTAAGTTGACATCCGGAAGATTAGCAACCAGGTTTCCTTTTAGACCGTTATTTGATTCAATTTGTGTAAGGTCTTGCTTCAGCTTATAGGAGCCTTTTTTACTGGATACTTTTACATCTGTTGAAAGCACCTGATTAATTTTTTGCTTTCGCTCCAACTTCCTGTTTAAGTCCGGTAATTCCGTGCGGCTGTAGTTTGCCATGTCATTCATTGCAGAGCTGCCAAGTAACGAGAGTGTTTTTGGGTCAACTCCTTCTTTTTTAAATTTATACATGCTGTCCAGCGTGGAACTTATACGTTCATCTGAGAACGGAAATAAGCCTGTTTTCTTCCGTTCATCAACTTCCCTCACAAAATCGGAATAATTTGAAACTTCATCAAGCTGCTGCTCGGTAAACATCGGCTTACCGGCTTTTTCATTAGCCATAGCATTATTTACAAACCGGCTGTATTCCGGAGGATTTCCTGTTCTCTTAGCCCGTTCGTCCGCCTCCCTCTTTTCTGCCGTATACCTGTCAATAAGTCCTTTCCTTGCTACAGTTTGAGCCTGCCCCTTATCACGGACATATTGATCGTTTAAATGGTTAACAGCCAAATCCCTGTTGTTTTTGTTAAACATATTCTGATTTCTTCTTTCCTGTCTACCCATAGCATACTTGACCATTGCAGCGGTTTTTAATGAGTTTTTCAGCTTTGAATCATTACCCTTTCCTGCTGCTTCATTTCCGCTCAACATATTTAGTATAGGCTCGGACAGCATCTGATATATTTTTTCATGATTAAAAACCATAAAAGCCAAAAGACAGATATTAAATACCAGGCAGAAAAGCAAACCGTATTTGTCGGCAAGGCCATAAATAATAAGTGAAATTCCGAAGTAGATACTTAAAAGCATTGTAATAATGATTTTTTTAAATTCAAAGCCTATGCATTTCCACCCCCATTTTACAAGAAAGGGAATACCGTTTTTAGGGTGAATCGCAAAAAGAATAAAAACACCCGCAAGACCGAACCATACAAGAGCTCCACATTGATTCATGAGTATTATAGCTGCTACCATAAGTAAGAGTATACAATTTATAAGCCCTACTATAAGCATTAGAAGTGTTAGCGCAAGCCGTATGATTGAACCTGTAGTTGTAAACCTTGAATTGGTTTTTGCATAATTTTCGGCAAGCTCTTTTCTTTTATCATTATCAGCGTTTAAAAACTCTTCAGGATTTTGATTGACACTTCCATACTGTATTATTGCATAAGGCTTCATGATATTTAACTCCCAAAAATGGTTTCCTATCAGTACTACCGCGTCATTGGGACTTGATACATCATCATTATTGCCGTTGACATTTCCAGCCATTTTCACTGTCCCGTACAGTACTGCTGTACAAATTGCCTCAGAACCTTTATTGATTGCTTTTCCAGCTTGTGAAGGGCTTGCGAAATATATGTTTGCGACCCCTAACGCAACAATCAAAGTTATAACTACTTGGATAGTTACAGTTTGTTTACCCCGTATATGTTTGTAGATTCCGTAAATACCGGCAGCCATTACAAAAAGATTAAGAAACAAATCAAAAAAGCTGCTTTTAATTGACAAAACGATTTTATCTATTGCATCCGGAAACAGATCAAAAATAGACACCTTAAAGCAGCATGTGAAAACAAAAATACAAGCCCTGCATATCAGCGCAAGAAGCATAAAGATTCCTGAAGAAAGGGAATTAAATATTGTATTAACAACGTTTTCTACCATTCCACCCATATTGAAAAGAGAGCCGTCTTCATGTTTAAAATCAAAATAATACTGGCCTGTATCATATTTCTCATACGTCGGTGTAAGGTTTGAATCCGTTATATCTTTTACGCTGGGGAACAAACCGTCACTTTCGGCATAAACAGGCTGTAACAGGAGTATAATCAGGATAATCAAAAAAACAACGGTTAACTTCTTTTTATTGTGCTTCATTCCACACCCCCAGTCCGTTACTTTACCGGCTTTTTAGATACTCTTATTTTTTCGGTGCCAATGAGATCCTCTTTACCGTCATCCTCTTCAGGTGCATCCAGGCGTATTTCCGTTCTGGTTTTAAACGCCCGTTTGAACTCTTCAAGGATTAGATCGGTTTGTATGATTGACACCCTTCCTTCAATGTCCTTCATCAGGCAGATACCTTGTTCAAACTCTTCGACTATGGTTTGCTGAAGGTCGGGAGAGTTTTTCAGTCCCAGGTAATCAAGTATGTTTCCGGCCTCTGTCAATGAATTTGTACCGAAGCAGAATTTGACGCCTATGTTTGCCTTGATGTTTTCGTCACCGAAGTCGGAAATATTTTGACCTATAATGTATATTGGAGCGTTTTCAGACCGGCCCTGGCTTACCATCCGGATAAACATTGCCTGCGCTGTCGGGGAACGTTTATATACCTTTGCTTCATCCTGCACAAATATTTTGAGAACGTCCCTGGACTGCAAGGAAAACTCCAACCCTATAACGGATATGGCAAGCAGGGCAGCCATTCCGGTTCTTTCAGCATGTGTAAATTTGTTTTCGCTGGTCCCTTCCGCGGGAATTGTAAGTCCTTTTGTCTGTAGGATATTGATGGGCTTTGTAATGTCCATTGTTTTTTCGGTACCGTCACCAAAAAGAAGGTGTCCGTATGTTGTGACGTTAATTATATTCCTGAAGGTTTTAGCCAGCCTTTCATATATAGCTGCGGATTCCTTATTCGTTTTAGGATTGCCGGCAAACTCCTCCAAGGCAACGATTACTTTCATACCGCACGGCTCCGGCTCTCTTGCTACCTTGTTAACTGCGTCCATTAAGTGCTCCATCCTGATATCATTCACATCTATTCCTGCCAATGTTCCAAGTATAGAAAGCTCATATTCGGCGGCCTTTTTGGCCAGCTCGGCTTTTTGCTCCTCAGATGCATCCCTGCCCAAGCTCTTAAGGAGGACTAAAAAGATATCCAGAAGACCCGTGAATTCCTTTGAAGAAGAAAGTTCAATTTTGTTAAGATGCGGTTTTAGCCAGGGAAGTGCATCTTCCCAGTTCCGGTCGCCTTTCGGATCGGCAATGAAAACTTTGGCACCGAACATTGCAGCAAGCAGTACTATAAGGTTCGCCAGTGTGCTCTTACCCAATCCCAGGCTTCCGCTGAAGGTAATAGACGGGCTTTTGTCTATCTGGCTGGGCAGGAATGGATTGAATTTAACCAGTTTGCCCTTTTGTCCGGTAGCTCCTATTATGAAACCGAAAATGTCGCCGATTATTGTGCTCGCGAAGGGCATCCCAGCTGCCAGGGTTTCGGGCGGCAGCCGGAGTATGTAATCTGTGGCGTACTGCCTGCTCCCAACCATTGTCTCACAAAAAAGGTTAAACTGGTCGCCGGCCGGAACCTGTGTTTCAAAGGAACGGGACTCCAGGAAATCCCGGATAAGATTGACGCGGGTATTGCATAGCTCCAGGTTTTCAGCCGTTACACCTATAATCACAGTTGTGTACAAGAACGGTTTTTTCTCCGACTGTACCTCATAAATTGCCTGGTCTATATCCTGATCCTGTTCAAGATGCACCTGGTTGTGCCGGATTCCTTCAACCTGTTCGTCATGCTCCAGCTGGTCATCCAATTGCTTTCGGCTGGTTCCGATATCCTTTTGTACCTCTTCATACTCTTTCTTTGAGTACCTTACGCTCCATATTATGGGGAACTCAAATTTGTTCTCAATCTCATACAACCACCTGAAACCATTCTGGAAAGGTATATCCGGTATTTTGGAAACCACAATGTACTTGTGGTATCCTGTCATTTCGCCGTTTAAAGTGTCCTGACAAATTTCAATATGCTTTAAACGGCGTATAATCCTACCTTCAAACAGAGTTATGATATCCCTTTTCATGGGCCTGTAGATTATTTCGCCACCGGCTTTAATGGTTTCATATTCGGGATGCCATGAATGCTCTCCTCTGTATGTGCGCTTTTTCGGGTCAAAATACTTTTCCTTTCCTCTTGTTTTGGGGAAGTGAAGTCCCCGCCAGAACGGTTCCCGGATTAGTTTTTCCAATTCTATTTCGCTTACCGGACGGATATTTATGTACCTTTTAAGAACTTCCTCCAATGTCTGTTCAAGGCTCCTGTATGATATCAATTCCCTTTCATAAATCTCCGTAAAGTCCAATGCCAGCAGCTCATTAATGAGCCTATAGGGCGCTTTTACCGACCCGGAAACGGTATTCCAGATATCATTTAAGGAACGGGGTTTTTTGAGTTTAACAAAGAAATACTTCTCGTAATCCTCCTTTTCTTCACCCTTGTATATTTCCAGCAAATCCTGTGCTGTATTCGCGTATTGCAGGGCAATAGGCTTCATACCGCCTGAAGCTATTCCTTTAAGATAATTCATATTGTCGCCAAGCTTTACCGAAACCGGTATGGAAAGAATATGGGCGTCGCTGTAAACACTTTGCAGAGCTCTTGATGTCTTTAATATGCGCATAAGCTTTTCATCTTCCGCCAGAAAATCATATTTG
>JAEZNF010000093.1 GCA_023441845.1 Bacillota bacterium
ATTTAGAATGAGAAAAAGTATTAATTTGGGTGGCGGCTTCAAAATTAACCTTAGCAAATCTGGAATTGGTTATAGTTGGGGTGTTCCCGGATACAGAATCACAAAAACTGCTAAAGGCACGACTCGACGCACATATTCAATACCAGGAACAGGGTTGTCTTATGTTGATGAATCGGGGCGAAATAGAAACAATACACCTAGTCCGAGGAATAATCCCCGACCTATTCCACAACCTTTGCAGCCACCAGAGCAAACACGAAATATAGAGAGTGCCAGCATCGAGTCGTTCAAGGCTGCTGATATTGGGAGTATTACGTCAGCCATTGAGAAAACGATTCGTCTGAATAAATGGGGTACAGTCTTGATTGTGTGCGCCATTCTTATTCCATCCTATCCTGTATTAGCTATTCTGCCCATTATTGGGATTATTCTGAAAGTCGTTGCCCACAAGTCCGGAGCGGTTCAATTGGAATATACGCTTGATACTGAAAAGGAAGACGAATACAACCGTCGGATTGGGGCGTGGCAAATACTTGCTGAAGGAGATAAAGAGTGGCAGATAATACAAGAAGCTTATGTTTCAAATCAAAAAGTAAATGCTGGTGCAGGTAGAAATATCAAGCGGATAGTATGCAAGATTGATAAGACCACGCCATTTTACATTAACACAAACGTTGAGACAATACAGATTAAGCTTCATAAGGAAATCCTCATTTTCTTGCCCGATAAAGTTTTCATTATCAGAAAGAGCAAGGTCGGTCTCGTCAACTACGAAGATGTTAGTATCCGAGTATCGCAGACAAGGTTTATAGAGAGTGATCCTGTCCCCGAAGATGCAAACGTAGTCGGTTCTACTTGGCAGTATGTGAACAAAAACGGTACACCCGATAGGCGTTATAGCAACAATCGACAGTTGCCTATTTGCCAGTATGGGGTAGTGTATCTCACTTCAGGAACTGGATTAAACGTTGAGATGCAGTTCTCCAATTTAAACAAGACACAAGACTTCGAAGAACTGATTCGCTGAGAACAGAAGGAGAAATACATATAGTTTGCTGCAGATGGGAATTATGACGTGTACCGCGAAAATAAACCGGGCTGAAGATACTACATACAACCATTAAGGAGCATCAACAATGAGGACGTGTGTAAAATGCGGAAAGAAAGGCTTGTTTCTTTGGCTAAGTAAAAACGGCTATTGTGAAAGCTGTGCGATTATAATACGCGAAGAACAAAAGAAAGCTGAAAAAGAAGCAATAATTGCACAAGAGAAGCAACTTAATCAAGTTGAAGAAAACCAAACACAAACTGCTGTGCAAAGCAAAGCAGCAGTAGCATCTCGCACGGGGAATGCTCATGCGGTTATGATACCAGTTGACAGTGTTACTGTTGAATCATTACAAAAAACATTTATAGCTATTGACGTTGAAACAACTGGTTTAAGTCCCACTATGGACCGAATCGTGGAAATTGGTGCTGTTTTATTTGTTGATGGGAAACCTAAAAATTCATATAGTACCTTGGTAAATCCGCATATTAGAATATCCGAATCAGCCTCAGCTGTAAATCACATAACAAATGATATGCTTGCTACAGCTCCCTCGGAAGATGAGGTATATCCAGGTTTAGCCGTATTTCTAGGCAAAGCACTGGAAGGTACGATTATTCTATGTGCGTATAATGCAAAATTTGATCTTGATTTTTTGTGCAACACGTTTTCAAGACTTGGATATGACGCAAACATCCGATATGTAGATTCTTTACGCTTGTCCAAAAAATATGTTAGAAGTTTAGAGAATTACAAGCAAAATACTGTAGCAAAATTTTTTGGCTTGATTAACAGAGATGCACATAGAGCGTCTTCAGACGCAGAAATATGCGGCGGTATTCTATGTGGACTTCTTGAACTTATTGCGGATGATTTTAAAGAACAGAAAAAGCAATCGGAAAAGATAGCTCCTTCTATTGAAGAACTTGAAGTATGTGCATACATTCAAGATACAATAATAAGAAATGGCGGTGATGCCGAATGGTTAAGATATCGCAAAAACAGCAGTAATTATGTTGATATAACATACTTGTATTCATTCCTGAAATTCAAATTTTCGAAAAAGGGAAAATACATTATTGTTAAAAAAGATGTATCAATGGATATAACCTTGGAAACAGAGCCGTGTTCCGTCAGCGAGGGGGGATCGACAAACATCCGAGTTTATTTCAATAATCCACTTGTACTTGAACCACTGTCAAGCTACATCTATAGTGTATACAAAGATTGTCGTAAGTCCGCACTTGAATACATTAAAACGAATAGCCACACTCAGTCAGAAGCTGAAGAATACATCCGTTTGTTTAGGGCATTGTCTTCATCCGAAGTTGCATCATTAGTAATGAGTGCAGAGAACCGCAAGAACGAGGATGCCAGCATTACCGAAGGGAAGCGGAAAGATGCTGAACACATCATAACAAGAGACGATGTTGATATAAATCCTACCTACACCCGAGTGCCGTTACGAGACATATGTAATACGAATAACTGGAATAAAGGATTTGAGGCAGGGTTTCCTTATTGGAAACAGGGAGAAACTGCACGGAAAGAAGGAAAGTTGGATAAGGCTATCCTGCTGTTTGATAAAGCTAGATACAACGGATATAATGCTCCTGCTCTTTACGATTCATATGCAAAAGCATATCGACAGTTGAAAGACTACGAAAATGAAATTGTCATACTTGAAGAATGTATAGAACGTAAGGTTTCTAGTGATACTGGGGTTTTCGAAGCCCGTAGAAATAAGGCAATCGAGCTTCTATTTACTCAGCAACAAGTTCAGCAAAAAGCTGTAAAAATAGAACAAAAAGTACTCAAAAAGAAAAAAGAAGAAACAGTATGTGAAATCAAAAAACCAAAGGGACGCGCCATTATTCAAATGAAGGATGATTATACTGTAGTAAGTGAGTACGAATCTATTACAGCAGCCGTAAATGCAACAGGTACTAGTTCAAAAAGTATCAGAGATGCTGCGAACGGCGTCCAAAAGCATGCTGGTGGCTATCGCTGGAAATACAAGGACCAATTTGAATGTTCGAATTTGAACGATACCGTCTGATTGATCAAAACTTGTAAATAATATCATTTGATTTACTTTGATATGTAGAAGCGTAAAATCACCCGTAAAAAACATAGAAAAAGCGCCCCGGCAACCCCATATTAACGTTTACACTATTTAACTTTACAC
>JAEZNF010000098.1 GCA_023441845.1 Bacillota bacterium
GCCGAAAAGGATGCTTTGGAAATATACGTCGACGGTGCAACAATCATTCTCAAAAAGTACGCACCAGCTTGTATTTTCTGCGGAAATGCAAAAGATGTTTCTGTATATAAAGGCAAGAACATATGCCCGGATTGCATGAGAGAATTGAAGAAATAATAATTAGAAAGTTTGATGCGGATTTGATTAATAAATCAAATCCGTTTTTTATTAGCGGCCATTTCTCAAAGAGAAATCGGCCGACAGCAAGAGGTTCTCAACGGTCCCGAGCTTTTTATTAGTGTCCATTTCTCGAAGAGAACTCCGGCATAAGGCAAGGGACCGGTAATTCCGCTTCGCTCTATATTGCTCGTCTGCACAGCCAGGCTTTGACGACCCTGAGCTTTATTTGCGGCCGCTTCATTCCCTGTCGGTCAGCAGATTGTTATACACTTCCCTTTTACTTAAGCCCCTATCCTCAGCAACCTTCTTAATAGCTTCCTTCCTGTCCAATCCCTTTTTAATATACATGTTGAAGTGTTCTTCAAGACTTACATCTTTCCATTTACCAATCTCCTCCTCGAAGATTTCATTTTCACTAATCCCTTCCAGAATAAGCACAAACTCACCCTTCGGAGAAGAACTTTCGTAAAGCTCGATTGCCTCCGCAATAGTACACCTTAAAACCTGCTCAAATCTTTTCGTTAATTCCCTTGCAATCACAAGGTTCCTGTCACCCAGTATTTCATAGAGATCTTTTAATGTGTATAAAAGCTTATGAGGTGCCTCATACAGTATTATGGTTCTTACTTCTTTTTTCAAAGAAATTATCCTGTCTTTTCTTGCCCTTTTGTTCATAGGCAGGAAACCTTCAAACACAAACCTGCCTGTGGGTAGTCCGGATAATACCAAACCTGTAACTGCAGCTACCGGGCCCGGTGTCATTGTTACTTCAATATCATTGGCTATCGCCAGCTTAACAAGATCCTCACCCGGGTCTGATATTCCTGGCGAACCGGCATCAGATACCAGAGCAATATTTTTACCCTGAAGAAGCTGTTCAATGAGGTAATTCCCTTTTTCAACCTTATTGTGTTCATAATAGCTTACCATTGGTTTTTTTATATCAAAGTGGTTTAAAAGCTTTACAGTCTGCCTGGTATCCTCAGCAGCTATCATATCCACTTCCTTTAAAGTCCGCATAGCTCTTAATGTTATATCTTCCAGATTTCCTATAGGTGTTGCAACAAGGTACAAAATTCCTTTATTATTCAATTTCCCTTACCTCTCTACAGTATATCTTATTTATCTCGTCGGAAAAATTACCCGTTTCATCATACACATACAAAGGAGGCATCATCTTAAGCTGCGGTCTTCCCCCTCTGGTTCCTTTTATCAAAAGAAGGTTGGCTTTTTTATACGGGGATGGGTGTACAAACCTTAAGAATTTGGGCTCAATCCCGTGTGTTCTCATCAAATACACGATATCCACAATTCTATCCGGCCTGTGCACCATGGCAAATTGTCCTCCCGGAACCAATAGCTTGCCGGCTGCTTTAATTACGTCCTCAAGACAGCACAATATCTCATGCCTTGCTATGGCTTTACTGTCCGAAGGGTTTACGAGCCCCCCTCCATTGTTCATATATGGGGGATTGGTAACAACCAGGTTATATTTGGAGGCTCCGAATTGCTCTACCGCATTTTTTATATCCCCGCATATTACTTTAACTCTTCCTGTCAGATTGTTTAGTTCAACACTCCTTGATGCCATATCTGCAAACTCGGGTTGAATTTCAAGTCCGGTAATAGTAGCAGCTTCAGTTTTGCCGGCTAAAAGTATCGAAATAATGCCTGTCCCAGTTCCTAAATCTATTACGTTGTCTCCCTTTTTCACATCGGCGAAATTTGCAAGTATCACTGCATCAACCCCGAAACGGAAGCCATCATTATTTTGAATTATTTTGAGGCCCTTATACTGTAAATCATCTATATTTTCATTTTCTTTTAAAATGATAGCCAAAATTCACACCCAATCCGATATATTTTATATCAAGTCTCCCAGACATCAAATAAGGGGCCAAGAAAAGGCATTACTATGCATACCCTCCTTGACCCTTATTTATCAGTGCCATTTTTCAAAAAGAAATCCGGCAAAAGCGCGAGGTCCTGATGACCCCTGGGCTTTTATTATCCTTGTTGAGGAGCATCAACAGGACAAACATTTGCACATGCTCCACATTCAATACATGCGTCTGCGTCTATAACATATTTACCCTCTCCTGCTGAAATACATGATACAGGGCATTCCGGCTCGCAAGCCCCACAGCTAATACATGAATCATTTATAACGTATGCCATTTCTAAATTACACCTCCTATATAATTTTGCTTTTATTTATATATCTCCGGCAATTCCCATACATAAGAAATTGACCTCTCTATTTTACCACCAAAGTAATTGGAAGAAAACTGTTTTTTATTATTTTCTAATCTTCAAGTTGTTTTAGCTCTTCAAGATCAATCTCCGGTTCTTCTACCTGCACATCTTTAACAACTTTCGTTTCACTGGCAGGGTAGACTTTCAAATCAGTCTCATTTCCCTTATCCAGCTTTACTTTAACAATTTCCTTAAGCATGCTGATATCCATAACAACACCCTGTCCGTCAGGCGTATTAACTATTGCCCCAACCTTGGGTACCCTTCTTATAATATCCTCGTAGGCCTCCTGTTCATACTTCAAACAGCACATCAGTCTTCCGCAGGTTCCGGATATCTTGGTAGGATTCAATGAAAGGCATTGCTCCTTTGCCATTTTGATGGAAACAGGCTGAAACTCTCCTAAAAATGACTTACAGCAAAGCACCCTGCCGCAAACCCCAATACCACCCATCATTTTGGCCTCATCCCTGACACCAATCTGCCTCAATTCAATTCTGGTCTTAAATACAGCCGCTAAATCCTTAACCAGTTCCCTGAAGTCAACCCTGCCATCAGCTGTAAAATAGAACAGCACTTTGTTATTATCAAAAGTATATTCAACATCTATTAACTTCATATCCAGATTATGGTCGTTTATTTTTTTGAGGCAAATCTTAAATGCATCCTCTTCCTTTTTTTGGTTTTCAACTGCATGTTTTTTATCTTCTTCGGTTGCAATCCTTATTACAGCCTTCAAGGGAGCTACAATTTCATCCTCAGGAACTTCCCTGTTAGGCACTACAACCAGTCCGAATTCGACTCCTCTTGCAGTTTCCACTATAACATTTGAGTTTAACTCTATTTCAAATTCGCCAGGATCAAAGTAGTATATTTTTCCGGCGTTTTTAAACCTGACTCCAACCACCTTTACCATTAATCTTACTCCTCCCGAAGTTTCATAAGCATCACTTCTATCGCAAGCTGATAATTTGCATTTAAATCCAAATTTCTCCGTGTTTTTTCAATTTGCTCCATATTGCTAGTGAGTTTTGTAACAGAAAAATTATCAACATTACTTAATATAATATCCTTTTTATCTGAATTAATCAACATGTTTTCTTTGCATGCCTTTTTAAGGATCAGCATATCCCTATATACAAGAAGCATTGTGTCGAGTATTTCATCAACACTGCCTTTATTTTCCTCAAAAAAACCGTATATCTCAAATATGTCCAATAACCTGGAGTTATTGATTTTTAGAATGACCTCTATGGTCTTATCCCTGAACTCCATAAACTCACAGGAATTAGCCAACTTTATGGCAGTCCCCGGATTACCGTCGGAATAATTGGTAATAAGCTCAATTTTTTCACTGTCCGGTTCCATTTTTGCTTCAAGTATTTTTCTGATTTCGTTATTGGTATATTTTTTGAATAACAACTTGACAGCCCTCGAACGTATGGTCTCCATCAATGCATCGTAATTTGAAACAGTCAGAATAATACATGCATAAGGCGGAGGTTCCTCAAATATTTTTAAAAGGCCATTTTGTGCCTGTACAGTCATTTTTTCCGCTTCAGGAATCAAATATATTTTTCTATTGGAATAAAGAGGCCTTATTATAATGTGGCTGTGCAAATAACGTATTTCATCAATGCTGATACTTCCTCCGCTTGAATCTACCACATAAAAATCCGGATTTGTGCCTTCATTCAGCATCCTGCAAGAAAAGCATTCCTTGCATACACTGTCACCATATTGTTTTTCGCAAAGCTGTGCCGCAGCAAAAGCCCGCGCAATAGTCCTCTTTCCCATTCCCTTAGGACCCGCAAAAACATATGCATGTCCTACCCTACCGCTTTTGATTGACTCTGTCAGGTTTTTAACAATATCAGCCTGACCGATAATGTCCATAAAATCCACAAGAACACCTCTACAT
>JAEZNF010000520.1 GCA_023441845.1 Bacillota bacterium
GGGTGAAGTAGTAATTAGTACATCGTTGTTTTTACGGTTTAGAAAAACGTTATTTGATGCTCTTTATTTGGAAGGTGTTAAATATGTCATCAAAGTAGGTATGAGTATCTTAATATTCATTCGTATTCACATAGATTAGCATTTATTAAGCTATAATGATCTACCAATCATAAAAATGACATCAAGAATCGTCATCAAGCACATTATGTCAACCGTCCTCCGGACAATAGAAAACCCCAGAGGCTTTATTCCTCTGGGGTTTCAGTTGGTTGCGGGGGCAGGATTTGGACCTGCGACCTTCGGGTTATGAGCCCGACGAGCTACCGGACTGCTCCACCCCGCGTCGTCTAAATTTATTATACTTATTTTATTTACGCTCCGCATTTACTGCGCCTAATTAGAATAGCATAGGAGCCATAAGAAGTCAAGTTTTTTTGTGATGCTACATATTTCTATTTTAACCCCTGCTTTGAGTACTTTGCTCCTTGCTTTAGCGGTGCTTTTGACGCATGCATGGCTTTTAATAATTTTTTAAAGTGATACCACCTTATTCGGGCGTTACATTGCTAAAATAAGTCGGTGGGCGCCCATTTATATCAACATGGATTGTACTGCAACAAAAAAACCAAGGTCTCCGGGAAATCCCCGTAACTCTTGGTTTTGTGGTGCCGCTGATCGGACTTGAACCGATACGATGTTGCCACCGAGGGATTTTAAGTCCCTTGTGTCTGCCATTCCACCACAGCGGCATATCTAAAACAAACCTGCTTTTTCAATTTTTGCACTACACTATAATAACACCATGCTTTTCAAAAATCAAGCAAATGTAATAATCCATATACTGGCGAACAGATCAAACAATCCACAAACAAACCTTTAATAGTACTGAGCAGATTTCCTGTATCCTCCGCTGCCTCTTTTCGATTCAAAGCTCTTTTTCAGATCATGCATTCTGTCATCACTATCTTTCAAATACTTTGAAAGGCGATCTTCAAAAGTCATTGCATCACTGCTGTTCTTGCCCCAATCCACTTCAACGGGAGGCCTGCTTGTCTTTGATACCATCTTTCTGTCAACAGCCTTCTTAATAGACAAGCTTATTTTGCCATTGTCTACTGAAAGAATCTTCACTTTGACTTCTTGATTTTCCTGCAGATGATTTTTAATGTCTTTTACATATCCCTCAGCAATTTCAGAAATGTGAACCAGACCTGTCTTCCCTTCAGGCAGTTGGATGAAAGCCCCGAAACTGGTTATTCCAGCGACCTTTCCTTCAACAATATTACCAACCTCAACAAGCATACAGAAAGAAATCCTCCTTAATGTTTATAAAAAAACGGCCTCCGCCATTTCAAACAAAAATATCTGGCTTGTGATTATCTATATGTCATGAAAAAACTATTAACCTACGAAAGCAATTCGATTATATAGCATCAGGTATATTTCGTCAAGCGTGTATTTACAAGCTTTACAAGAACTTACACAGGAGATTGGCATCACTTACTGACCGATATCCATAAAAACTCTTTCTCCTTCTTTGACCATCCCCAACTTCTCTCTGGCAACTTTCTCTTTATAAGCGTCGCTGTCGATCATTTCCTTCTCTTTTTTCAGTTCTTCATTCACCTTGGTCTCTTCCGCTATTTTGCTGTCAATCTTACTCATTTCAGCGCTCTTGGCATTCAGCAGCTTCTGCTGTCCCACAGCTACATAAGACAAATAAACAAAGATTGCCAGTAAAACAATAATTCCAAATGTGGATGTAGATTTTTTCTTCTTGCTCATTTGATCTAACTCCTATCGGGGACATTATCCGGACATCAGTCCTTCAGAAGAGAGGTGTGCCCCCGTTCCTTTGTAAAAAGCTACGCTTGTCCTTTATCTTACTATTAATTCTACATCTCCTGCAAAAATCCTGCTTTCATATCTTCTTTCTTATGTTTTTGAAGGACTTTTTAATAAAAGTTAATTTTGAAAGCCGTACCTTTTCATAGCTCCGTGCTTTTCTGACTGATTTTCCGACCACTCTTGCCAGCTTACATGCAGGAATTTTCAGTACTCTAAGGATCAACCTCACAGGATATGTTAGGATGAATACCATCGTTTTTATTATTTTTGCAGTCATCCTGATAATGAAAAGCGAGGAGCTCATAATCATTCTGCTGAATAGGAGAGTATACAGAATAACACCAAGAGCTGCCCCAATAAACAGATACACCCTGATTTCACCGTCGTTGCTGTAATAGATGGTCATAAACATAATAATCGCAACGATAAACCAGTACAACAGATCCTGTGCATATGTGACCAGTCTTCCTGTTTTAACAGCTTTTCTGAAAATTCTGAAAATGTCATAGACTAACGCAATAGCCATACCGCCAACTATGGAGCATAAAAATACATAAGCCTGGTTACTTACAGATACCATCATTTGAACATCCGGGCAAAGAAGCCTCCACCCCTGTTCCTGGAACTATCTCTGTCAGAATACTCACAGCTGATGATTTCACCTTCTATACCCAATTCTGAATTGTCAATATTCAATTTGTTGATGTGCAAATCAATTCCCTTGATTACCAGTACGCCAAGCTCCGTATCAACGATGACACACTCATCATTAAAGCTTTCCACATCAATGACACCGGAAATATTCAGCTTCTCTCTGTTTTCCAGAATCAGATTCTGAACTTTTGGCCTAGGCACCTTTTTATCCTCAATCATATAGCTGCCTCCCTGACAAACATTACACAAGGCTTTTGCGATGCGGTTTGCATCGCAAAACACCCTATATGATTGAAATATATGCATGTACAAGAGATAAAATGATAAGATTCTTTACTTAATTACATACATCTCTTTGGAATCTGCCTTTGAAACATGCTCGGCAACAGAAGTGATCTCTACTGTAGTAAGACTGCTGCCGAATCTGATTTCAACAACATCTCCAACCTTTACCTCCGTGCCCGGCTTTGCTGTCTTTCCATTAATCGTGACATGCCCGGTTTCGCAGGCCTCATTTGCCAGCGTTCGCCTTTTAATGAGCCTGGATACCTTCAGATACTTATCGATCCTCATCTAAATACACCCCTTATCAGCCAAGCTCGGTTGAAAGACTATTCACCTTCAACCTCCGCCATGTGCCTTTGATTACCGGTCTATTGGTTGACCATATCCTTCAGAGCCTTTCCAACCTTAAATACCGGTGCCTTTGAAGCACTGATCGTAATTTCTTCTTTTGTCTGCGGGTTTCTGCCTTTTCTTTAAGCCCGTTACCTTACTTCAAAATAACCGAAGCCCACCAGCTGAACCTTGTCA